>CAYHCW010000196.1:0-6027 GCA_964355025.1 uncultured Gemmatimonas sp.
GCGGCGTCGACGTACGCCACCCACCAGCCCGCGCCGAGCGCGGCCGCGACGAGGTGACGCGTGAGGGTCGTGACGCCACTGCCCGGCGCGCCGGTGATTTCGGTGAGCCGCCCGCGGGGCAAGCCACCGCCGGGGAGTGCGGCGTCGAGCGCGGCCACGCCGGTGGTAAGGCCGGGCGTCGTTGGGCGCGTGCCTTCGACGATATCGGCGAGTTGCTGGCGCAGGGCGGCAATGGACACGGGCAACACCACAGGTGACGGGCTTTGTAATTACCGAATAAATACCGAAGATGCAAGTGCCGATTATGCCAATCACGGTAACTGCGGGCAGTTCGTCTGGGCGCGATACGCTATTTAGCTGAAAATGAAGGAAATTATCAAAATTAGGACATGTTACATGAAACTCAGAGGGGGCAGGATGGCTTGCCGTGATAATCACCGGAGGCTGGCATCAGGATGCGATCGGTAAGCCGGCAGGCATGCTCATCCGACGCCGTGCGAAATGGCGCACCGCTCGTCGGCAACGGTCCGCGATGGACCGGGCGACGGCCACGCGGGGTGCCACTCATCACCGTGATGTCTGCCGCCGAGGCCACGCGCACGCGGCCGCGCAGCGCACACGGGGTGATCGTGTCTATCGGTGACCCCGGGACACCGCCCGTGCCGCTCAATCCGCGATGGGAGGCGGTTCTCCGGTTGGCGCTGTCAGATATTTCGTGGGACGGAACGAGCGACCCCACGCCAGAGAGTCTCGCCGAGCAGGCGACGGCACTCGCGGTATTCGTGGATACCCATCGAGAAGCCCCTCTCATTGCCTTCCACTGTCACGCGGGTGTCAGCCGCAGTCGGACGGCCGCAGCCGTCGTGTGTGAGCACTACGCGTGGCCCTACGAGTGGTACCCGCTGCACTACTCTTGGGAGGCAGCCCTTCGGACGGCGTTCAGTGGCCGTTGACGGTGCCTATCTGCATCGACCATGCGCCTCGTCATCCTCTCCGATACCCACGGCCTCCACGGGCTCGTCCCGTCGATTCCCGCTGGCGATGTGCTCATTCACGCGGGTGACATGGCTGGGCGCGGCGCGATGACGGAGGTCGCGGAGTGCTTCCAGTGGTATCAGGCCCTGCCGCACGTGCACAAGATCGTCATTGCCGGGAACCATGATTGGGGATTCGAGCGGCAGCCGATGCTCGCCGAGGAGATCGTGCCGGCGGGCGTGCACTACCTTCGTGACGCAGGCGTGACTATCGATGGCGTGCGGTTCTGGGGGGTCGCCGTGGCAGCCGTGGTTTATGAACTTCGCGTTCAGTCTCCTCCGCGGACCGGAGATCGCGGCGAAATGGGCGATGATCCCCGAGGACACACATGTGCTGATCACCCACGGCCCACCGCGCGGTATTCTTGATCTCACGCGGGGTTACCCGGCCGAGCACGTGGGATGTGAAGATCTGCTCGCGCGGATTCAGCATCTCTCCAGCCTGAAGGCTCATATTTTCGGACACATCCACGAGGCGTACGGTGAGGAACTCCACGGGGGCGTGCGATATGTCAACGCATCCATCTGCACGGCGGACTACGCGCCGACGAATCCTCCGGCCGTTATCGACATCTGAGCTATGAAGAAGACCACCATCACACACGCGCGCACGAAACTCGCGCGGCTCTGGGACAAGATCGAACGGACCAGGAAGCCGCTCACGATCTCGCGAACCGGGCACGAGGACATGGTGTTGCTGCCGGCAGCGGACTGGGAGCGGTTGCAGGACGCGGCGATTGCGCCGTTCCTCGCGCGCCTCGGCACGGACATCGACGAGCACCCAGAACGACTGAACGGATTTCCAGCGGAACTCGTTGCCGGCATGAAGAAAGTGACGGAGGGCGTGCCAATCGACCACGACGCAGAGATCGAGGGCGCGGGAACTCATCTCTTAGACGAGCTGACCGCCAAGTACGACGCGCAGTTTGAACGCATGCAGGACCCGGAGGTCTGGGCTGCCACCCTGCGCGGGTTCCATGCGCCGCTCGGGAACGTCCGACCCGCGGCGGCGGACATGGACGATGATCGCGAGGTGCGTCAGGCACGCATCAACGGACTGGCCCGTCACGTCTGGCATGACAACGCCAATGATGTCGCGGCCTTTCTCTCAACGCCCCATGCGTTGCTGGGCGGGCGCACGCCGAACGAATGCAGTGCCACGGAGCGGGACACCGCGATGGTTGAGGGCGTGCTCTTGCGCTTGGCTTTCGGCGTTTCCGGGTGAAAGGTCCACGCGCCACGACCCGTCGTCACGACCGGATCGACGAGGGACCGCAGTCGGGGAATGACCGTGCACGTTCTTGGCCGACATCGCGAAGCGCCGTGGAAGGTTCGTCCCAACTTCATTCGACGCCTACTGAGTTCCGGCTGGCTGGCCCCCACAGCAAAACGGTCTGACCCTCGACCACCTCGGCCTTCGGATAACTGCCGCCGTACTCGCATCTGACACCTCCACGCCCCAATGTACCTAAGGATGGTGTCCACCGAACCCGGCGCAGCTCAGCGACTCCGATTCTGGGGAGGACGTCAAACCTCTCTACCTGTTCAGAAGACCGGGACCACTTCTACGCACTCGGCGCAACTGGGCCTGTGACGCCGTGGAACGCAGCAAAGAGCTGTTCGGCTATCCTGTGACGCTCGTTGGCCGGATGAAGCGATCTACCGAGAACGGCAAGTTCCGTTAGCCTGAGATACCTCTGCACCTCGAGAGCCCGAGCACCCGACGCCAGCATCCCCTCGACTGCCAGCGCTTCGTGTTCCACGAGAACTGCGTCGCGAGCACGTAGTTCCTCGGCTGCATCCCAGCGAAGAAGGAGAATCTCGAGAATGCGGCGCGTTGTGTCGTCCATTGACTTCACGCTACTTACCACGGGATTTCGGATGAGTGCCGGAACATCGAACAGCGGAGCATTATTGTAGCCTGACAACAAGCGGTACGGCAACTCAACGTCACAGCGGCGACCACGTTCGCGCCTCGCGAACCCGCACGGCAGTTCTCGTGCGGATTCATGAGGACTCCTGCGATTGGTCTCCTCCGAGTTGAATCGTGCTGTGCCCTACCTGGGAGTTAGGCTTAGGGACAGCAGCGACCCGGACACTGACTTTCGCGCTTGGTGATCGGCGCCCGAGACAGCGACGATCTTCATCCACAGTCGCGGAGCCATCTGGAGGAAAGCGAGGGTGTATTCCGTTTCCTCGCCACCTTGAACGACTGTCGCGCGCCGGATCGAAAGCGCTGACTCTGGTCCGCTGTCGCGTTCGCACTCACTGCCGGGCACAAGGGCAACTCCGTTGCCCAGCGCAACGCTCGGATATCCATCCGTCCGGGAGAGGTACACTCCGACGCGGCTCCGCAATGACGTCGCCACTCCCTCCTCTCGCGACCACCCGCCAGCAAGAGCATCGCCTGCGTCGAGATCAGCATCTGCGATGAAAGAGGGGAGTTCCCTCGCTCCGGCTGGCGAAAGCAGGCGGACGGAGGTGCCGAAGATCTCCGGGATGCCCACGTCGAGCATTCTCCCTCTCGTTCCGCTCGCGGAGAGTTGACACGACTTCGCGCTTGCCTGGGTACCGCTGCGACTGCCAGGTGACGTCCATCCCGCGAAGTCGGCGAGCGTCCGCGCATTCCGTGAATGCGTTCCCGCCGGGTATGTGCGCATCACGGTCGTCCCCTGTGACTGCGCCCGCACAGCCCATTGCGGTACCAGCAAGACCAGTGCACCGATGAGCGCGCGCTGTGACTGAGCGTCCCCCCGTTCGCTCTCCGATTCCAGGCGGACGACATACGGGACTTGTTACCGGATATCTCCACCGGAAGGACTTTTTGGGCGGGACGGTCAGTCCAGAGAGGTGTGATCACCGCGAGTTTCATGCAATTCCTGTCACCCTGATCGAAATATCAGCTAAGTGATTGCTTAGCAATCACTTCCGTAGCACTCGTGTTTTCAGGCAATTCCCGTATCGCGCCACGTCTGGGCGAAGACCGCCCGCATCCGTACGCCGATTGTGCCGGGCAGCCCTGATCAGATCGCGTCAGAATCAGGAAATCCGAGAAATTCACTCGCCTATGACGGCGCCATAACGCCCACCACCAGCTTCTTAGTTGCAGGCCGGCGTCTGTTGGTGTTACATACCTCGGTTGTAGCGCGTCTGCCTGAGGCAGGGTTCCGCCTCATCAGTCTGCCCGATGCAGGGTTCCGCGTGAGCGTGTTTCTTCGACCAGCCCGCGTACCTCATGAGCGTACCGCTTTCGTTCGCGAAGAAAGAGAATCCTCAGGGTGATGGAGCTGACTTGACGCCAGCGGGCAGGGTGGTACCCATGTCCGATGCCGTCAAACGGTCGGGGGTGAATGCGCCCAGGCCGGCCGTCATCCTGGTGGTCGATGACGACACCTCGGTGCTCATCGCTGCGCGCCGCATCCTCGCGAAGTACGGGTATACCGTACTCGAGGCCCCGGGCGGCGAGGAAGCGCTGCAGATCGCGCGCGAAAATGCACAACGCATCGACGTCGTGCTCACCGACGTGCGCATGCCCGGCCTCGATGGCCCGTCGCTTGTGCGCAAGCTGGCCGACGTGCTGCCCACGCTGCGCGTGGTCTACATGTCGGGCTACACCGACGGCCGCCTCGACCAGGAGCTCCCCGCGCCGGGACGCGCTTTCCTGTCCAAGCCGTTCACGGTCGAGCAGCTGACGCGCACCCTGGCCGACATCCTCGGCTAACCTGCGTGTGGCGCGCCGCGCACGCCGCCGCCGCCCCAGTAGCGCCCACTCCCGCGCGGCGCTAACGTCGCAGTGATGAGCCTCGCCGCCCTCCTCCACGAATGTGCGCGCCTCGCCGCCGGCGGGGGCGTGGGTGCGCTGGCGTCGGTCGTGCGCCGGCGCGGGTCGCTGCCGATGAGCGCCACCGCCAAGCTGCTGGTCACCGCCGACGGCGCGCGCCATGGCACCATCGGCGGTGGCTGCCTCGAAGCCGAAGTGATGGAGCGCGCGCTCGACGTGTGCGAACGCCGCGTGCCGGTCTGCACGCAGCATTCGCTGAACGCGGAGCTCGCCGGCGACTACGGACTCACCTGTGGCGGCACCGCGGACGTCTTCATTGAGCCGGTGGTGCCCGACGCCATGCTGGCCGCATTGTACGCCGAGGCGGCGGCGGTGGTGGCGCGCGGTGATCGCGCGGTGCTGGCCACTGCACGACGATGGCCCGACGGGACACCGCGCAAGCTGCTCGTCACGGCACAGCGGCGGCTCGGCCTCGACGACGACGCAGTGTTGCGCGACGCGCTCGGCGACTATGACGTGGCGCGCGAGACGCCGTGGTTTGGCGACGAGGTGGTGGTGGAAGCGCTCGTCGGCGCGCCGCGCGTGGTCGTCTTTGGCGCGGGGCACGTGGGTGCGCGCATCTGCGAGGCGGCGTCGTTTGCCGGGTGGCGCGTGACGATCATCGACGACCGCGCCGAGTTTGCCGATGCGCAGCGGCTGCCGTGGGCTGAGCAGGTGCTGGTGTGCGATTTTGGCGACATTCGTGCGGCGGCGGTGACTCCCGCCGACTATGTGGTGATTTGCACCCGCGGCCACCAGCACGATGCGCTGATTGCCGCGCAGGTGGCGCCGGTGTTTCCGCGGTTCCTCGGGATGCTGGGTTCGCGTCGCAAGGGGGCGCTCACGGCGCAGGCGCTGCGCGGCTGGGGCGTAGACGAACTGGCCATTGCGCGCATCACCTGCCCGGTGGGGATGGACGTGGGGGCCGACACCCCCGCCGAGATTGCGGTGAGCGTGGTGGCGCAGCTCATCGAGGAGCGGCGGCGGACGGCAGACGGCGGACGGCAGCGCGTCGGCGCTGTTGGCGAATCGACCGGCCTCGCGTAGCATTCATCCACCGGGCGTACCACCGTCTACCGTCTACCGTCTACCGTCCATCATGCCGCTCCCCAGACTCTCCGACATCGAAGTCCAGCGCGAGGTCAACGCGCTCGAGGGATGGTCGCGCCGGGG
>CAYHCW010000197.1:0-3912 GCA_964355025.1 uncultured Gemmatimonas sp.
AGGCGACTGGGAGTCCGGCCCTCGCCTCGGCCAAGCGGCACGTCGAGCAGGCCGCACTGGACATCCAGCACGCGTACCTCGACCTGCGCAAGATGCAGCTGCAGGCCATGCCCCACCTGCTGGCGTCCACCTGCATCGACGGGTCGCCGCTGGCCGACCGGTTTGCGTTCTGCGAGGTGCTGCACCGCGACATGGACGAGCCGTACCTCACGGCGGCGGCGTTGCAGGTGATCGACGCGCGGCTCGAGGAGGAGTTCCGACCGCTGGTGCGCCCGGGACTGCTGGTGATCCTCAAGAGCCCGGTGGAAAACCTCGTGCGCAACATCCGCGACCGGCAGCGCGACGAGGAGTCGGGCAATGAGAACGATGTGCCCGAGGGGCTGCTGCGCCTGGTGCGGGCGCTCAATCCGCGTTACGACGAGTTCGTGGCGAACCTGCGGGCCAGTGGCTGGTACCACGGGCCGGTGCTCGAGATCGACGTGAGCAAGATCGATTTCGTGTCGAACGTGCGGCACCTCATTGCGGTGTACGAGGGGATCGAGCAGCTGCTCGTGCCGAAGGAGTTTCGGGGGTAGGCTGGGTCTACCTTCTACCGCGAAGGATGAAGGGCGCGAGGGGGCGCGAAGCACGGCGAAATACGCTGGGGGACCTGGCGGATGGAACTGTCTCCCAAGCCCCCCGATTGTTTGTTCTTCTTCGTGAATCTTCGCGCACTTCGCCCTTCGTGGTAGCAGTTACCGCACTACAGCCTGCCCAGCGCACCCTTGGTCGCCACTTCGACCGCCGCAACGGCTTTCTCGATGGCCGCCCGGGTCGCCGCCGACGCCCCGCCGACCTCGATGTCCGCCGTCGTGCGCAGCGCATCCGCGTAATACGTGCCCCACGTCTGCAGGATGTCGCGCTCCTTCGCTGCGGTGCCGCCGGCCTTGATCGCGGCGGCGCTCAGCGCCGACTCCGTCGCCAGCCGGGCCAGGGCCGCCCGCTCGACTTCGGCGATCACCGACCGCGCCGTCACGCCGTTGGCCGAGGTCAGGGTCAACGCGGTCACGAGCGCGCTCACTCCCACGTTCTTCAGCTCGTCGGCCGACACCATCTCGATGCGGTCGCCATCGGTGTGGTAGAACTGGTCGGTGAAATGCCAGAACAGCAGCCCGGGCTTCTTGGCACGCAGGAACGGCGTATGGTCGCTGCCGCCCTCGAACGGATTGGTCTTCACCACCCAGCCGTTGGTTGCCGCCTGCTCCAGGCAGAGCTGCAGCACGAGGTCATTGAAGTAATGCGGGGCCAGCCGGTCCTTGCCGATGGCGCTGCCGCCCCAGTCGGTGTGCTTCTCCTCGCCGCGCGTCCAGATGGCCGAAGGATCGGGCATCTTCTCGATGAGAAAAGTGCCGCCGGTCTTCCTGGTGTCTTCCCCGACCATGTCGAGCGAGAGTCCCCACCGGATCCCCCGGGCGCGCACGCTGTCCTGCGTGATGTAGCGGTCGGTGCTGCGGATCTCGAGGCCCCACAGGAACGTGATGGTGCGCTTCGGGTCGAGCGAGCCGGCCTTCAGCAGGTCGGCGGCAACGCGCGCCATCTCCATCTGCGCGCCGACGCCCGAGGCATTGTCATTCGCCCCCGGCTCCTGCACGTGGGCGCTGAACACAAAGCGCTCATCCGGCGCGCGGCTGCCGCGCACGTCGGCGACGACGGTGCGCTCCACGGCGTTGGGCGTCCACGTCACGCTGGTGCTGACGCGCAACCGCGTGGGCCCCTTGGCCAGCGCGGCGCGCAACTGCGCGCGCGCGTCATACGAAAGCGCGATTCCCCAGCTCTTGCGCACGGTATCGAGCGGGATCCCCTGAAACATGATGCTCGAGCGGTGCTTCTCCGGCTGCGTGTATGCGGGCATGGCGTAGGCGAGCACGCCCACCGCGCCGCGCCTGACGACCGCCTCGGTGAACAGCTGCCCGAGACGGCCATCGGCCATCACGATCTTCCCCTTGACGTCCACCTTGTCGAGCGCGGCCGTGGAGAACACGCCCAGGTCCACCAACTCGGCGTCAACGCCGCCCACCGGCGTGGCGAAGGAGTTTGTGGCCAGCATGTTGCGATTGGTCGTCCACTGAAGCGCCGGCACCGCCGCGCCGGCCACGCGAACCTCGGCGCCCACGGCTTCCCACGCCGGCGCCGACATCGGATACCGCTCGATGCGGTAGGTCAGGCGGTCGCCGGACTTCGCCTTGTCCTGAAGCACATACCCGGCGCGCTCGAGTCGCTGCGCCAGATGGTCGATGGACGCGTCGAAGCCGCGGTTCCCCGGCCAGCGGGCGAACTGGTCGAGAAACGCCACCGTTTCCTTGGCGCGATCACCGGAATACCGGGGGCGAACCAGGCCGAAGAGGCCGGCCGCCGGCGAGGCCGATGGCGACGAAGCTTGCTGGCCCGGCAGCGACACGGGCCCGAGCGCGAGCGAGAAGAGGAGCAGGGAGGAGAGGCGCATGCGAAGAAGCTACGTTCCCGCCCGTTTCCGTGACAGCCGCCAGGAGCGCTCTGTCGTACTCTGTCGTACTCTGTCGTACTCTGCAGTACTCTGTCGTTCTCTTTCCTAAAACCGCGAATCATCCCGCTTCAATACCACCTGCGCCCTTCGCGACACCTGCCCGTTTCTATAGAAGAACGGCACGTCGATGCGCCCCGGTGCAAAGGTGCCGTCGAGTATCTCGATGCCCTTGCCGCCGCGCTTGGGGTCGGGCACGAATCGCAGCGCATTGCCCTGCACTTCGTAGCGACCGTACACGGTCATCCGCTGGATCGGGTCCTTCTCGATGGCCGCCCCCTTGAGGGCCAGCGACTGGCGGTAGCGAAGGGCCGCGCGGAACTGCATTCCCGGCCGGAGGGCGAGCACCAGTTCGTCAAACTCCACCACGTACTGCGTGCCGTCGCGGTCAGCGACCTTGTCGCGCGAAGGCAGCCGCCCGCCGTTCACCGATACCGCGACATAGCTGGCCACGGCGGGGGACGTAGCGGCAGGCGCAGCCCGAACCGCCGACGCCTGCCCGGGCACGTCACGCGGCAGCGCCACGCCGGCCGCGCCGATGAGTAGGGGAAACCAGAGAGTTCTCACTTCAGGAAGTCTCTCGCCGTGCCGATCCTCGCGCAACGTGCATCAGTAGAGCGGGGCTGGAATAGTCGTCAAACCCGCTTGCCTGTCGGTAAGGGTTTTCCCTCCAGATTACCCTGCCTCTCCCGACAGCGCCTCCTCGGCACGTCGGTGATTTTCAATCAGTCGTGGACGGTCGATGTGGTTGCCCCCAACGGGGGGTGTGCTTTGCCTGACCCCGCCCCCGGCTCAGCAGAGATTCGAGCCCGGCATGCACGTCCACGCTCCCAATCTTCGACGTGATCGCGCAAGCCGACGCCATCCTTATTGAGGTGTCCGCGCGATCATGTCAGCCGCATCCTCAGCAGCAACGGCCGCCCCGGCGGCGCCCAAAGTACTGCGCGTTCCCGAGCACACCATCGAGATCGTCTCCGACTCGGGCGAGGGCGCCCAGAAGTGCGGACAGATCTTTGGCGCGGTCTCGGCCAAGATGGGCAACGGCGTCTGGACCGTTGAGCTCATTCCCGCCGAGATCCAGCCGCCTCCGCGCGTCCCCGAGGGAGCGAGCGGCAACCGCATCCGCGTCGGCGAGCACACCGTCACCAACTGGGGCGACCGCACCCACCTCGTGGTCGCGTTCAACGAGCAGGTACTGCTGGCGCGGCACCGCGTGGACGCCCTTGCCGACGACGCCGTGCTGCTCCTCGAGGACAAGTGGGCGCGCAGCGACGACCCGGAGATCGTGACGGCCTGGAATGCCGCCATGCAGGAGCTGTCCGGCAAGCACTACCGCATCATTCCGGTCGCGATGGAAGACGAGTGTCTCACCA
>CAYHCW010000197.1:4012-6002 GCA_964355025.1 uncultured Gemmatimonas sp.
TCCGGCAAGCACTACCGCATCATTCCGGTCGCGATGGAAGACGAGTGTCTCACCATCGTCGACAACCCGAAGAAAGGCAAGAACATGTACGCCCTGGGCCTGTTGGCCCGCATCTATGGGCGCGACATGGAACTCATCAAGCAGCAGATCGCCCACGCCTTCCGCAAGAAGAGCGAGGAGGTCTACAACCAGAACGTCGCCCTCCTCGAGCTCGGCTATCACTGGGCCGAGGACAACATCGACTTCCGCGTCGAGATCCCCACGCACCCGGCCGAAGCGCCGCTGGTCGTGATGAACGGCAATGAGGCGATCGGCATGGGCTGCATCGCCTCGGGCATGGAGCTCTGCGCCATGTACCCGATCACGCCCGCGACGTCCGTGTCGCACTACCTCTCCGAGGTGTTCGAGAAGTTCGGCGGCATGGTGCATCAGGCGGAGGACGAAATCGCCGCCGTGGGCGTCGCGATTGGCGCCTCGTACGCGGGCAAGGTGGCGTTCACCATCACGTCCGGCCCCGGCATGGCACTGAAGACCGAGTTCCTCGGCCTCGCCATCATGACCGAGACACCGCTCGTGCTGGTCAACGTGCAGCGTGGCGGGCCGAGCACCGGCCTTCCCACCAAGGTCGAGCAGTCCGACCTGCTGGCCTCGATCTTCGGCCAGACCGGCGACGCGCCGCACATCGTGATGGCGCCGGCGACCATCGAAGAGTGCTTCCACATCATGATCACCGCGCGACGCCTCGCCGAGACGTTCCGCACGCTGGTGATGGTGCTGACCGACGCCAACCTCGCGACGGGCGTCTCGCCGTATCCCAAGCCGACGCTCGACGAGCAGTGGCAGGCCGCGCCGCTAGACCTCAGCCCGGTGCGCGAGGGCCAGAAGGCCTACGACTGGAACAAGGAGACGGGGCTGAGCGAACGCATCATCCCCGGCCGTCCCGGCGGCATGTTCACGCTCACCGGCCTCTCGCACGATGATCGCTCGAAGGTCGCGTACAGTGCGGACATCCACCAGCACTCGTCCGCCATGCGCAGCCGCAAGCTCGCGGTGCTGCAGAGCCTGCTCAAGCCACCCGCCGTGTATGGCGACGAGAAGGGCGACCTGCTCGTGGTCGGCTGGGGGAGCACCAAGGGCGCCATCGAGGAAGCCGTGGACCGCGCGCGCAAGGACGGGCTCAAGGTCTCTTCGACGCACCTGCGCTTCCTGTCGCCGCTCGAGCCGGGGCTGAAGGAGATCTTCAAGAAGTTCAAGAAGGTGATGACCGTGGAGATCAACTACTCCGACGAGATGGGCGATCCGTACGTGACCGAGGAGAATCGCCGGCGCGGCCAGCTGTCGATCCTGCTGCGCAACGCGACCCTCGTGGATGTGGATTGCTGGGGCCGTGTGCCCGGCGAACCGCTCCGCCCGATGTCGATTCTCGAAGCCATTCGCGGCCGGCTGCCGCGTGGAGGTGCCGCGTGACCTACACCTGTGGATTGCTCCCCGTCCTCGACCAGCGCGATGACCACACGTACGAAATGTCGGAGTACGAGGGCGCCCGCGCCCGCTGGTGCCCCGGCTGCGGCGACCACTCGGTGCTCACGTCCGTGCAGCGCCTGCTCGCCGCCGAGCAGCTGCCGCCCGAGCAGACGATGATGGTATCCGGCATCGGCTGCTCCAGCCGCCTGCCGCACTACATGAAGACCTACGGCTTCCACGGGCTGCATGGCCGTGCGCTGCCGGTCGCCACGGGCATCAAGCTGCATCGCCCCGAGCTGGCGGTCTTTGTCACGATGGGCGACGGCGACTGCACGTCCATCGGTGCGGCGCACTGGATTCACGCGCTGCGCTACAACATCGACATGACGGTCATGATGCTCGACAACGGCATCTACGGCCTGACGAAGAACCAGACGTCGCCCACCACGCCACAGGGGTTCAAGAGCAACACGCAACCCTACGGCTCCATCCTGCCGCCGCTCAACCCGATCTCCGTCTCGCCCGG
>CAYHCW010000198.1:0-5997 GCA_964355025.1 uncultured Gemmatimonas sp.
GTCAGGCGAGGCTGGCGACGTACGGCACGTGACGGAAATGCTCGGCGTGATCGAGCCCGTAGCCCACCAGGAACTCCGGCGGCGCCTCGAACCCGATGAACTTCACGGGATACTCGAGATGTTCGGCGATCTGCTTGTGCAAGAGACTGCATATCTCCAGGGACTTCGGTCGCCGTGTCGCGAGCAGCTCGACGAGCTTCGCCAGCGTGCGACCTGAATCGACGATGTCCTCAACGAGGAGAACGTGTTTCCCCTCCATATTAGTTTCCGGGTCGTACAACAGCCGCACGTTGCCCGAGGACTTCGTGCCCGCGCCATACGAGGCGGCCACGATGAAGTCCACGGTCAGCGGCCGGGCGATCTGGCGCACCAGGTCGGCGGTAAACATGAAGCTCCCCTTGAGCAGGGAGAGCACCAGCAGGTCGCCGTCGGGGTAGGCCGCCGTGATCTCGCGACCCAGGGAGCTCACGCGCTCGGCGATCTGCTGCTCGGAAAAGGCAATGTGCTTCACCGCGCGCCCCATGAGGCGCGGGTCGGTGGAGGTCGAAGTCATATGTCGTAATATAGTAGCGCGGCGCTCGGGACGTTCCACCCCCGCCTACGCCGGCCGAATGACGAAGGTCCGGGCGGTGCGTTCAATGCACGCGCCGCCCGACAGCGGCATGCTCTGCCCGGCGCGCGCCGTGATCGACCAGGCGGAGGCACGCGCCACGCCGCGCCGGTCCATCGTCAGTCCCAGGCGGCCCGCGAGTTCCGGCCAGAGCACGGCACGCCCGGCAGCGTCGATGTCCTCGAGCGCACTTGCCGCGACGACCAGCGACTGACCCACCAGCTGCACCTCGAGACCGTCGACCAGCTCGGCGAGCGCGCGGCGCCACGCGGCGGCCCGGTCGCCAATGGCGCAGAGCTCCGCCACAAACCCCGGGCGCACGGCCAACGCCGCCAGCATGAAGTCGGCCCGCAGCCGGTTCCGCAGGTGCCGAGGGTTCGCGTTGGACGGATCCTCGATGAAGCGAACACCGCGTGCGGCGGCGTACTCGGCGATGGCGCGGCGCGGCACCCCGAGAAGCGGCCGACCGACACCGGCGGTCCGGACCGCCATCGCGGCGAGCCCGCGGGCCGAGGCGCCGCGCAGGATGCGCATCGCCACCGTCTCGGCCTGGTCGTCGAGCGTGTGGGCCGTGACGATGGTGGCCCGGTGTTCCTCGGCGACGGCCCGGAGGAAGCGCCAGCGCTCAGCGCGCCACGTGGCTTCGGTGGGGCGGCTTGAAGAGAAGCTGTACGCTCTACGCTGTACGCCCTCCGCCGTATGCTTACTGCCTGCGGCCAACTGCCCACCGCCGACCGCCAACCGCCCGCCATCGCCGGCCATCCGCCCAGCCTCGACGGTCACACTGCGCCGAAGGCAGACGCCCACGACAAGTTCCACCGCCGCGGCGGCGGCCGGACCTGTGCCGTGATCGAAGGTCGCCACGGCGGCCACCACCTCCGGCCGGTGCTCCAGGAAGGCATCAAGCAACACCATGGAGTCCCTGCCGCCTGAAACGGCGAGCAGGTAACTGCCCCGAGGCAGCGCCTGGAGCGCTTTCGCGATTGTGTGCACGTTGCTAAGATATGCTGGCGGGCGGGGCGCACAGCGCCTCGTGGACCATTTTGACCAGGACACCCACGTGGAACACAGCTTTGGCGGACCGCTCGGCACCCTCGTCGCCGGCCTCGGAATGGGCGCCTTCTACGTCGCGCTGATTTGGATCAACTCACTGCTGGGCATGTTCCTGACGCCGCTCTTCCTGATTCCATTGACGTGGGTGCAGGACGCCTGGAACGCGAGAAAGCTGCGCGCCTGACCTGGCCTGACCCGAGTTATGTCGTGACGGACCGGCGCACTCGCCGGTCCGTCTTCAATTCCGGTCACGATGTGCGAGACGCACTATTGGCAGAGATGGATAACCGACAATGCGAATATTTGTGATCTGGCATTTGCTGGCCGGCCTGTGACCAACGGAGGGGATCGGTCGTGTTGCTGCTGAGGGCGTCGCAGCCGACAGACGGCTGGAGTGCTCTCGGGATGCGCCCGGAAGAATCCACACAGCGATATCCTGATGCAGGAATGTGAGAAGTCGGCGACACGCCTGCGATATGCAGTCTGGTGCATGAGCAAGATGCACCACACACGAGGAAACTGCATATAGATTTTACATCATACGATGCGCTGTAAACTGGCATTTTATATGCTGTTAACAACGTTATGTTCAAGCTCTGTGCGAATTGCACCGGCTTCACTCACGAGTCCTGGGCCTGCACGGTCCAATTGCGCGCTCTCGTACACGGATCGGCCGACAGCGAGCGCGCACCCGTCGTGGTTCGCCGCCTCCTCCCTTCCCTGCCTGCCAGGAGCGGCGGCAAAGGGGGTGCTGAGCTATGGCCACTTGACGCTGCAGCAGGCATGGCCGGCGGCACGCTGACCCACGCTCCCGTGTACACACCGATCAGGGACGCCGGGTCAAAATGGCGGCAGGGCGCAGCTGTGCGGCAGCCATCCGGATTTGAAAAGACCACGAGGCCCGGACTGGATCCCGGACCTCGTGGTCGCACCACCGAGGCCCAGCCCTCGCAAGCTGGGCCGGGCTCAGGGTCGTTACTCGAGCACCCGAACCTCGTTGATGAGCGCCAGCAGCGACTTCTTGGCGTCCCCAAAGAGCATCTGCGTCTTGGAGTTGTAGAACAGCTCGTTTTCGATGCCGGCAAAGCCGGGGTTCATGGAGCGCTTCATGACGACGATGTGGTGAGCCAGGTCGGCATCGAGGATAGGCATGCCATAGATGGGGCTGGTCTCGTCATGCCGCGCGGCCGGGTTTACCACGTCGTTCGCTCCGATCACGATGGCCACATCGGCGCGATCGAAGTTGGGGTTGATCTGATCGAGATCCAGAAGCGCCTCGTACGGCACGTTGGCCTCGGCCAGCAGCACATTCATGTGCCCAGGCATGCGCCCCGCCACCGGGTGGATGGCGTACAGCACCTCTACCCCGCGCTTGTGGAGCAGGTCGGCCAGCTCGCGCACCTGATGCTGCGCCTGCGCCACGGCCATTCCGTACCCCGGCACCACGATGACCAGCTTGCCGTAACCGAGCAAGGCTGCGGTGTCTTCGGCGGTGATGGTGCGCACGCCCTTGGCCCGCAAGGCCGCGGCCTTGTCGCCACCGCTGCCAGCCACCACCACGCCCACGCCGCCGAACAGCACGTTCCAGACGGACCGGTTCATCGCCTTGCACATGATGTTCGTCAGGATGATGCCTGACGCGCCCACGAGGGCGCCGGTGATGATGAGGCCGTGATTGTTGATCACGAAGCCGGTCATCGCCGCGGCGATGCCCGAATAGCTGTTCAGCAGGCAGATCACGACCGGCTGGTCGGCGCCGCCGATGGCGATGACGAGCTGCACGCCGAGGAGCAGCGACGCGATGTTCAGGACGATGAACGCCCACATCGTCCCGGGGTTGTACCCGAGATAGACGCCCATCGCGATGACGGTCAGGATGAGCCCGACGCTGAGCGCATGCCGCCCCGGGAAGAGCACCGGACGGTCCGGGATCACCCACCCCTGCAGCTTCAGCGCGGCCACGACCGAGCCGGCGATGGTCACGCCGCCGACGAGCGACGACAGGTAGATCGTCACCGCCGTGCCGGTCGTCAACGTCTGGCCCGGCTGGATGAGCCGGTACCATTCGGCTGCGGCAACGAGCAACGAGGCGCCGCCGCCGAAGCCGTTGAGCAGGCCGACCATCTGCGGCATGGCCGTCATCTTCACCGCATACGCCATCCAGATGCCGAGCACCGTGCCGATGAGCAGGCCGATGGCGATGAGCGAGTACGACACGATCTGCTTGTCGAGCAACGTCACGACGATGGCGATCAGCATGCCAAATGCCGAGAGGACGTTGCCCTTGCGCGCCTTCAATGGCGACGAGAGCCACTTGAGGCCGATGATGAAGATGACGGCCGCGAGCAGGTAGGCGAGTTCAGCCACATGGCGCATCATGACTTCGCCTCCGGCTCGTCCTTCTTCTTGGAACCGAACATCGCCAACATCCGGTCGCTCACGAGGTACCCGCCCACCACGTTGATCATCGCGAAGACGACGGCGATGGTGCCGAGGACGTTCGAGAGCTCGGGCGTGACCATGCCAACGACGGTCATCGAGCCGACGATCGTGATGCCGGAGATGGCGTTGGATGCAGACGTCAGCGGGGTGTGCAGGAGCGACGGCACCTTGTTGATCACCTCGAAGCCCACGAAGCTCGCGAGCACGAAGACCACAATGCCGCCAATCAGGGCATCGGTCACTTGGCACCTCCCTGCACGCGCATGGCCTTCACAATCTCATCCTCGGGGTTAAGGGCGACGGCGCCGTCCTTGACGACGTACTGCAGCACGCTCATGGTGTTCTTGCTGTACAGCAGGCTGGCGTGCGTCGGCATCGAGCTGGCCACGTTCACCGGCCCGCAGACCGTGACGAAATTGTCCGTGACGTACGTCTCGCCCGGCTTGGTGAGGGCGCAGTTGCCGCCCTGTTCTGCGGCGAGGTCTACGATGACGGCGCCGGGCTTCATGGCCTGGACCATCTCTGCCGTCACCAGGGTCGGCGCCTTCTTGCCCGGCACCGACGCCGAGAGGATGAGGCAGTCGGACTCGGACACGTGCTTCGCCAGCGCGTCCGCCGTGGCCTTCTTCTTGTCCTCCGTCTGTTCCTTGGCGTAACCACCCGCGTCCTGCGCGTCCTTGCTTACCAGCTCCGCCGCCACGAAGGTCGCGCCGAGACTCAGCACCTCTTCGCGCGCGGCGTCACGGATGTCGAACGCGCGGACGTTGGCGCCGAGACGGCGCGACGTCGCGATGGCCTGAAGGCCGGCGACGCCCGCACCGATCACGAACACCGTGGCCGGAGGAATGGTGCCGGCCGCCGTCGTGAGCATCGGCAGGAACTTTGGCAGCGTCTGCGCGCCGAGCAGGGCGGCGCGGTATCCAGAGACCGTCGCCTGGCTGGAGAGCGCATCCATGACCTGCGCGCGCGTCGAGCGCGGCACGAGATCCATGGAGAGCACTGCGACGTTGCGTGCGGCCAGCGCCTGGGCAACCTTCGCGTCGCGGGCGGGCTGCAGAAAGCAGATCAGCAGCGCCCCGTCCTTGAGCAGGCCCGCCTCGGCCACGGTCGGCGGCTGAACCTTGAGCACGGCGTCGGCGCTGCCCACGAGGGCGGCAGCATCCGCCACGACGGTCGCGCCCGCCTTCTCGTAGGCGGCATCGGAATAGTGCGCCGCAACGCCGGCGCCCGCTTGAACCCTGACGGTCAGCCCGGCCTTCACCAATCGGCCGACGTCCGCGGGCACAAGCGCAACGCGCTGCTCGCCGGGCGTCGTCTCCTTGGGAACAGCCACTGACACGCTGTGTTGTGTGGTCATGAGCCTTCAGATTGAGGTGTAGAACGCAGAGAACTCGGCCATGGCGCCGATTGGCACTTGTCGGACGCCCCGAGTCGATTGTCTGGATGAGGCACCTTCGGGATGAAGAATAGACGCTTGGCGCCCGCGCCGCGCTAGGCAAATCTGGCTGATCTCATGGGGGAAATGCCTGACACGAGTCCGACGTCTCGCGGCACTCATGCGTTCCGTTGCAGTTCGCGATGGCGTCCTGAGCAGGCTAACCGTTTGCGCGGCAGCGTTCTATGGTGAGGCGCCCGTCGCCGCCGAAAGCCGACGAGCGGCGACCGGGCGCGCGCCTTCGACGGCGTCCGCGCCTGGTGCGACGTTGTGAATCTCCCTACACCGGGCTGCGAGGCCGCACTGCGCGAGAACTCAGTGGCCCACGCGGAGGTCAGGGCTTCTGCCCCGACTTCCACTGCTCGTACTTCTCGACCTCGCTGTTCAGCTCCTTGAACGCCTGGCTCGCCCGGAAGCGCGCGTACATCTGCTCCTGCTGCTGGATCTGCTTGAGCAG
>CAYHCW010000199.1:0-5989 GCA_964355025.1 uncultured Gemmatimonas sp.
TGAGGCGGGCGATGCCCTGCGCCTCGGCGAAGTCGGTGCGCTGCTTGCGGCGCATGGCCTCGGTAAAGCGCTTGATCTGCGCGAAGACCGTGTCGCTGAGTCCGAGCCGCTTGTTGCGCAACTCGTGCACGAACTCTGCCTCGAGGTCGTTATCCGGAAGGTCGACCGTGCGGACGGCCTCAAGGAGGCTCAGCGGAATAAGGGGATCGACGGGCTCGGGCATCGGTGGCGCAAACTAACCATCGGGCGAGCCGCCGAACAGTCAAACACGCCGCGCCGGGCGGCGCCGGGCGCTTGCATTGCCCGACGGCAGCATAGAGTTTCCGACAGCATTTTCGCCAATTCCTCCCGCGTGATCATCGACCTCATCTCTCGCACGCTCGTCGGCGGCGCCATCGTGGGGCTTGCCGCGTCGCGCACTTATCATCGCGGCCAGCTTACGCTCGGTGGCGCGTACGCGGCGTTCGCGCTCGGCACCGCCGCCGTCATGGGCGGCATCGGCTGGGCCGCCGCCCTGGCCGTGTTCTTTTACAGTGCGATGCTCGTCGGCGCCTGGCGCGAGCCCGACAAGCGGCAGCGCTCGTACAGTGTGCTGCCGGATGCGCGGACTCGCGACGCGTGGCAGGTGCTCGCCAATGGTGGCCTGTTTGCCGTGGCCGCCGTGATCTGGGGCGTAGACGGCAGCTGGGAGGCCGGACTCTTCGGCTTCGGGGCGCTGGCCACCGCCACCGCCGACACGTGGGCGACGGAGATCGGCATGGCGCTCGACGCCGCGCCGAGGTCGATCATCACGTGGAAGCGAGTGCCTCCGGGAACATCGGGCGGCGTGAGTGCATTTGGCATGGCGGCGGTGATGGCCGGGGCGTTCCTCATCGCGTTGCTCGCCGTGGCGTCGTTCACCACGCCGTTCGACATCCCGCGGCTTGAGGCAGTGCTCGTCGGCGGCCTCGCCGGTGCGGTGGCCGATTCGCTGCTGGGCGCCTCCGTGCAGTCGCGCCGCTGGTGTGAACCCTGCGGCGCGTGGACGGAGCGCCGAGTGCATACCTGCGGCTTTCGCAGCCGCCACCGAGTGGGGTTTCGCTGGATGACGAACGACGTGGTGAACCTGCTGGCGACGGCGGTGGGCGGCGCGGTGGCGGTGGGTGCGTGGCGCCCGTGAGCACGCTGGACCTCGCCCAGTTCCGGTCGGCGCTCTCGCGATTCGCCGCGGGCGTGACGGTGGTCACTGCGCGCGACGGCAGCGGCGGTGACCACGGCATGACGGTGAGCGCCTTCGCGTCGCTGTCGCTCGATCCGCCGCTCGTGCTCGTGTGCCTCGACCACACCGCCACGCTGCTTCCCCACCTGCACGCCGCCGGGACGTTCGGCATCAGCATCCTCGGCGCCGCGCAGGGCGACCTTTCCCGCCGGTTCGCCGACCAG
The DNA here is from genome assembly GCA_964355025.1 of uncultured Gemmatimonas sp. GTDB lineage: Bacteria > Gemmatimonadota > Gemmatimonadetes > Gemmatimonadales > Gemmatimonadaceae > PNKL01. Next base: position 1,423 of record CAYHCW010000199.1, read on the forward strand.
GCGACCGACCGGTTCGACGGCGTCGCGTTCACGCGCGCGGGGTCGGGCGCGGCGCTGCTCGACGGGGCCGTGGCGCATCTCGAGTGCCGGCGCGTGGCGGCGCACCCCGGCGGCGACCACGTGATCATCGTCGGCGAGGTGTTGAGCGCGCGCACGTTCACCGGTGAACCGCTCGTCTATTTTCACCGCGGCTACGGGCGATTCGAGCGAGAGCCGGGTCCGGAGTCCGCGACGACGCCAGGCGGGCAGGGGTAGCTGGTCCGCTCCCGGCGGTCTACCTTCGCATCGCCCTCGTGAGTGCTCGACGACCTCCAACGCCGGCCCGTTCATGCGCGATTCCCTCCGTCACTTCCTGTCCGAGTTCATCGGCACCTTTGCGCTGACGTTCGTCGGCAGCGCGGCCATCATGCAGACGGCGCAGGGTGGAGGCAATCTCGTGGCCGTCGCGCTGGCGCATGGCCTGGTGCTGTCGATCTTCGTCTCGGCCTTCATGCACATCGGCGCGCATTTCAATCCGGCGGTCACCATTGGGATGCTGGTCGTGCGCCGCATAGAGCCCGTGATGGCCGGGTTGTACGTGGCGGCGCAGCTGGCGGGGGCCACCGCGGCGGCATTCGCCCTCAAGTTCGCCTTTCCGGCGGCGCTCTTCGCCGCTACGCGGGGCGGCGGGCAGTCCGTCTCGCTTGACGTCACCACGGGCCAGGCGTTTGTCCTCGAGATGATTGGCACGATGTTCCTGATGTGGGCGGTCTTCGGCACGGCGGTGGACCATCGCGCGCCGAAGATCGGCGGGTTCGGCATCGGGCTCGCGCTCGCCGCCGACATCCTGGCGTTCGGCGCACTCACCGGCGCTTCGGTGAACCCGGCGCGGTCGTTCGGGCCGGCGTTTGTGTCCGGGATCTTCGAGGCCCAGGGCATCTACTGGCTCGCGCCCATCACGGGGGCAATCATCGCCGCGCTGGTCTACCAGCACTTCCTCCTCACCGACGAGCCCGAGCCGGTGGACCACGGCGCCATCGGGGCGCAACCGTAGGCCGCCTGGCCCCGTAGGGAGCGCATGAGCCTCGAACTCGAACGTGAGCGCGCCGTGCAGGCGCTCGCCACGCACTTTGCGCAGGACCACCTGACGACGCAGGAACTCGAACTGCGGTTCGAGCAGGTGTATCGCGCCGCGTCGACGGCAGAACTGCAGATATTGCTGGGTGGACTGCCGGCGCTCGTGCCGTCAGCGGTGGTCTACGAAGCGCCGCCGACCTTTTCGCTGGGACCGCCAACCAGCGTGCCCACCGAGAAGCGGTACCTGGCGTTCATGGGCGAGGTCCGCCGCAAGGGCACGTGGATCGTGCCAAGCCGCCTGCACCTGTTCGCGGCGATGGGCGCGGTCCGACTCGACCTGCGCGAGGCACAGATTCCCGTCGGGGGCGTCGACATCGACGCCACGGCGCTGATGGGCGAGGTGCGCATCATCCTGCCGCCGGGGCTGCACGCCGAGGTTGACGGCTTCGCCGTGATGGGCGAGTTCTCCGACCGCACCGCCGGGGCAGCCAGCACGCTCGACGCCCCAGTCATCCGGGTGAAGGGCTCGGCGTTCATGGGCGCGGTGTACGTCGACACCAAGATGCCGCGCGAGAGCGAACTCGAGGCGTGGAAGCGCCGGCTGCGCGGGATCTAGGACGAATCGGAACGCGGATTCCGGATTTGGAATGCGAAGCCGGAATTCGAACTGGAACACGGAACGTGAAACGGAGTGGCAGGCCATTGGGGCCGCCACTCCGTACGCAATTCAGCGTTCAGCTTCGAGTTCCGAATTCGAATTCCAATTCCGTCATCCGCGTTTCGATTCATTGTAACGCGCCATCGACTCCACGATCACCCGCATCGCCTCCTCGCTCTTTCCCCACCCGAGCACCTCGCAGCGCTTCCCCTCGAGATCCTTGTAGATGTGGAAGAAGTGCTCGATCTCGGTGAGGTAGTGCTGCGGCATGTCGGCGATGTCGAAGTGCTCCTCGTGGTGCGGTGAGTTCACCGGCACCGCGAGGATCTTGTCATCGGGCTCGCCGCGGTCGCTCATGCGCAGGATGCCGATGGGCCGCACGTCGATGAGACAGCCGGTGAAGGTCGGCTCGTTGATGCGCACCAGCACGTCGAGCGGATCGCCGTCCTCGTGCAGCGTGCGCGGGATGAGCCCGTAGTCGCCCGGGTAATGCACCGCGCTGTACAGCACGCGGTCGAGCTTGAAGAAGCCCGACTCCTTGTCGAGTTCGTACTTGTTGCGGCTGCCGCGCGGAATCTCGATGACCGCCGTGACGACATCGGGCGGGTGCGCGCCAACGGGGAGGTCGTGCCAGGGGTGCAGCATGGGAGGACCTGATTGAGGAGATGGACTGCGAATGCCGATTGAGGATCTGGATAGCGGATTGCGATTGAAGATAACGACTCAGGATTCCGATCGCCGATCGTGGTCCTTCATCGAGATCCTCAATCGCAATCCGGAATCCCGATCCTCAATCAGTATCCCACCGCCGCCCCATCCCTCCGAGGGTCCGCCACGCCAATGAGCTTCCCCTTCACCACGGCAATGGCGTGTACGCCGCCGAACATGATGTCGCCGACCCGCGACAGCGGGTAGTAGCCCTTGGCCCGCAGCGCGGCGTAGACCTCGGGGGCGAAGCCGGCCTCCACTTCCACCGTGCGCCCTTGCGCCGGCTGCAGGCGCGGCGAGGCAATGGCGAGCCACGGATCTTCGCCCAGCGCCAGGTGGCGGAACGTCACCTGCGTGGTGGCGGTCGGGATGTACTGCGAGCCCGCCGCGCCCACGACCATGCGCACGTCGTTCCCCTGGAGGATGATCGTCGGCGAAATCGTGGAACTGGCGTACTGGTTCGGACCGCGCGTGGCATTGTCGAAGTTGGCCGCGCCCGAGTTCAGGAAGTATCCATTCACGTAGACGCCCGAGCCAAAGAGCACGCCGACGGTGAACGTCATCGACACGGCGTTGCGCTCGTCGTCCACGACGCTGAAGTGCGTGGTATTGGTCGCGGCGGCGGCATCCTCGCCACCCGGACGCGCGGCGCGCGCCGGCACCGCGCGATCGGCGCCCAGTGCACTCGCGCCCCAGCCGTCGAGGGCCACACAGGCACCCGACGAGACGGCGGCATCCTCCGCCCACGGATCGCCGGGCTCGATGGTGCTGCCCCCTTCGGCGCTCAGGACAACCGACGCACGCGTGGCCGCGAAGGCCGGGCTGGTGAGGCCGCGCGCCGGCACGCCGAATCTCGCCGGATCACCGCGGTAGCGCCCCGCGTCGGCGCCAGCCACGCGCATGGCGCCCACCAGTTGAACCGCCGCCGCACCCTGCGTGGTCGGCGATCCAAGCTGCGCCGAACCCGACGCGCCCAGCAGGTTGAGGGCCTCGAGCGGCGTGGCCCCTCCCAGCGGCGGTGCCGCCGAGAGGAGGGTGTAGCCCATCCACGGGGTACAGAGCGGCCGCTTGGCGGCCACCGGGTAATTCTTGAAATCGGCCGTCGTCGCGGCGGAGCCCAGCGCGCGCATCTTGTCCACCGCGCGTTCGGCCAGCACCCCTTCATAGAAGGCACTGCGGCCGCCACGGGCAATCGCCTCGAGCGTCGTCGCCAACTGCCGCTGCACCAGGCGCTCACCGGGCCGGAGGGCGACGCCCGCGGGGAGGAACAGCGCGGCCGCGGCGGTGTCGGCCGACAGCTTCGCGCGCGAACCCTCCGACGTCCTCGCCAGCAGCGGTGACACAATGAAGCCGTCCCGCGCCAGCGCGATGGCCGGCGCCATCACCTGCGCCAGGCTGAGCCTGCCCCACTTGGCGTGCGCCTCGAGGAGTCCGGCCACCGCGCCCGGAATGCCGGCCGAGCGGCCGTTGATCGGGCCGCGCGCCGCGCCCGAGTCGGAACGCGCCCAGCCGGAGTCGGCGCCACTGCGCGCGTAGAAGTCCAGGGCATCGGCCCGACGGGTGCCGTGATGCCAGACGATCATTCCACCGCCAGCGCCCAGCCCGGTCTGCGATGGCTCGACGACGGCGAGGGCGAATGCCGTGGCGACCGCGGCATCGATGGCGTTGCCGCCAGAGCGCAGCGTGGCCGCGCCGGCGGCGGCGGCATCGGCGTGCGACGCCGTCACCATGCCGCGCGTCCCCTCGGCGCGCTTGGCATACATGGGCGGCGGCGAGAGCGCCGGGCGGGGGGCGCAGGCGGCGAGGAGCAGGGCGGCGAGGATTGGGACGCGGCGGATCATCATGGCGAGTGCAGGGGAACAGGCACGGTGAAGTGCAGGGAAACAGGCACAGTGACGTGCCGGGGAACAGACACAGGAACAACGTGAACCGGGCCCGGCACGTTCATACTATCTTCCTGAAGACCCTCTCAGGAGATGGTAGGAGCAAATGACGCCACGGCCCAAAGCGTACTCGTATCTGCGATTCTCAAGCCGGAAGCAGGAGGAGGGAAGTTCAACCGCACGACAATTGAAGATGGCCGCAGACTATGCGACACGGCATGATCTCGATCTAGACGACTCGCTGACTTTCCATGACAAAGGC
>CAYHCW010000200.1:0-2873 GCA_964355025.1 uncultured Gemmatimonas sp.
AGTGGTGGAAAACGCCAAGAAGTTCCAGGACTGATCCATGCTCAAGGTCTCGGTGATTTCGCCGGAAGCGATGCTGTTCGAGGGGGAGGCGTCGGCGGTCGTGGCGCCGGCCTTCGACGGTCAGGTGGGCATCCTGCCGAGCCACGCGCCGATGATCACGGTGCTGGGGCAGGGCACGCTGCGCATCGAAGGGGCCACGCCGGCGCGGTTCAACGTGTCGGGCGGCTTCGTGCAGGTGGTGGACGACGTCGTGCGCGTGGTGACGGAGAAGGCAACGCCGGCGTGAGTCATTGCTGGCTGGCACGCGGGGGCCGCTCTGGTGACGGGCGGCCTTCTGTGTGTGGGGCTCTGCAGCAACGGCGGAGCTGCCGCGTGTGGTGCTCAACCGCAACGGCGGAACTCCCGATTTCGCGGATTACGCGGATAAGGTCCGATACAACTTCCCATTAGGGTTGTGGCCGTCATCGGACTTGATTGGCGTAATCCGCGAAATCGGGAGTTCTGCAGTTCACGCTCGCCGTCGATCACGAGCCGGAATCTCAGGCGTAAGTGCAGTGAGTGCGTCACCGTTGCAAACTCTCGCAAACCCAAACCCAGCCCCGTGAACCGTTCGCTTCTGCTTGCCCTTGCCCTGCCGCTGCCGATCCTCGCCCAGGACGCCCGGCCCGCAGTGACGGTGCCGCGGCTCGCCGAGCCGGTGGTCATCGACGGTGCGCTCGATGAACCCGTGTGGGCCAGGGCCGTGCGCCTCGACGGTTTTCACCAGTACCTGCCGTCGGACGGCCGGGCGGCGCAGGAACGCACCGAGATCCTGGTGTGGTACGCGCCCGGAGCGCTCGTGGTCGGCATCAAGGCGCACGCGGCCGACGTGGGCTCGCTGCGCGCCACCCTCGCCGACCGCGACAAGATCGGCAACGACGACCGGGTGCTGTTGTACCTCGATACGTTCAACGACCGGCGCCGCGCGTTCATGTTCGGCGTCAACGCCCTCGGCGTGCAGCTCGACGGGGTTCGCACCGAAGGGGCCGTGAGCGCGGCCAATCCGTTTGGCGGCAGCGTGGACTTCAACCCGGACTTCTTTTACGAGTCCAAGGGGCGCGTCACGGCCGGCGGCTACGAGGTGGAGCTGCGTATCCCGTTCAAGAGCCTGCGCCTCCCGGGCCTCGGCGCGCAGTCGTGGGGGTTCAACGCCCACCGCTTCTCGCCGTCCACCGGGTACGAGGACACGTGGACCGACGTGCGCCGGGCCGGGGCGAGCTTCATTGCACAGAGCGGCACGCTCACGGGCTTCCACGATCTCGAACGCGGCATGGTGACCGAGCTGCAGCCGTTCGTGACGAGCGCGGCCGGCGGCGTGCGGGCGACGGACGGCCAGTTCACGCGCGGCCACGCGACGACGAGCGCCGGCGTGAACCTGCGGCTGGGGTTCACGCAGCTCTCGCTCGACGCCACGCTCAACCCCGACTTCAGCCAGGTGGAGAGCGACGCCGGGCTCGTGACGGTGAACGAGCGCTTTGCGCTGTTCGTGCCGGACAAGCGGCCGTTCTTTCTCGAGGGGAGCGAGCTGTTCGCCACCCCCAACCAGCTGGTGTACACGCGGCGCCTCGTCGATCCGTCGGTAGGCGGCAAGGTCACCGGCAAGCTGGGCGCGTACAGCGTGGCGCTGCTGAGCGCGCTCGATCATCAGGGTGCCGACAACGCGCAGTTCAGCATCGCGCGAGTGCGCCGCGACCTGGGCGGCAGTTCGACGCTCGGCCTGACCGCCACCGACCGCGAGCAGGGGAGCGGATACAATCGCGTGGCCGCGGCCGACGCGCGATGGGTGTTCAAGCGCCTGTACTACGTGGAGGGGCAGCTGGGTGCCGCCACGACGCGGGGAACCGACGGTCGCTCGCGTGATGGCGCCCTCTGGAAGGTCGAGGCCGACCGTACCGGACGCCGGTGGGGATACAATTTCCTGTGGACCGACGTCGGCCGCGACTTCGAGAGCCAGGCGGGATTCGTTCCGCGCACGAACGTCACCAGCGTGCGCTGGTTCAACCGCCTCGCGTGGTACGGTGTTCCCGGAGCCCGGTTGGAGAGCATGACAGTGTTCTTTGGCCCCACGCGCATCTGGCGCTCGGCGGCCGCGGGACGTTCGGCCCCGCTCGAGGGGCGCGACGGCGTCACGATGATGAGCCGGCTGCGCGGAGGCTGGAACATCACGGCGGAGGCGGCGCGGCAGTTCTTCGTGGTGGACCGGGCGGCATACGCCGGTTACTCGACGCTCAGCGGGAGCACGGCCTTCGCCACGTACCTGCCCGCCGAACACCAGTCGGCGCTGGCTGATGCGCGGATCTCGGTGTCCACGCCCGTGCTGCAGCGCGCCAACGCGTCGCTGACGCTGCAGCGCACCGCGGCGCCGATCTTCGCCGAGGGCTCGCGGGGCAACGACCTGCGGATCGCCGGGTCGCTGACGCTGCGTCCCACGGCGGCGGCGCGCGTGGAGGGGACGCTGGCGACGTCGCGCATCACCCGCGCTCGCGACGGGTCGAGGTTCGCGCGGACGATGATCCCCCGCGTGAAGGTGGAGTACCAGCTGAGTCGTTCGACGTTCGTGCGTCTTGTGGGAGAGTACCGGTCGGAACAGCGCGATGCGCTGCGCGCCGATGCTGACGGACGCACGCTGTACGTCAACCACACGATGAGCACGGCCTCCGAGTCGAGCCGGCTTCGCGTGGACTGGCTTGCGTCGTACCAGCCGACGCCGGGGACGGTGGCGTTTCTCGGCTACGGCACCGGGCTCGACGCACCGCGCGCCGACGAGTACTCGGCACTGCGCCGCAGCGATGATGCGTTCTTCGTGAAGCTGGCGTATCAGTTCAGACGCTAGG
>CAYHCW010000200.1:2973-5958 GCA_964355025.1 uncultured Gemmatimonas sp.
GCTAGGGGCTAGGGGCTAGCGGCCTAGCGACTCCCTGCCGCCTGTGACCGATGCGCAGCGCGTTCGTCTGGAGTGGAACCGTCGCATCAACTTTCCAGAGGCACCTCGTGAAGAACCTGCTCGCCGTCATCCTGTTGGCGCCCTCCGTGGCGCTGGCGCAGTCGTATACCTACCCGTCATTCCAGCAGCCGACGCTGGTGGAACGCGAGTACAACTTTGCCGCAGCAGACGCCGGGCGTGCCGGCACCACGCTGCTGTTCCAGTGGCGCGAGGGGGTGTCGTCCCGCTGGCAACTGGGCATCGACGCCGGGCTCGCCGACCCCGATGGCAACGCGGTCACGCGGCTGGTGCTTGGTGGACACGTGGCGCGCGAACTTGCACGCGCCACCGCGGACTTCCCGTTTGACGTGGCGCTCACGGGCGGCGTCGGCTTTTCCAGCGTCGATGGGCACAGCGTCGTCCGCGTGCCGGTGGGCGCATCCGTCGGGCACCGGTTCGAACTCGATGGGGGGATGAGCCTCACGCCGTTTGTGCATCCCCGCCTCTCGCTCGACCGCTGCAACGACTGCCGGAGCTCGAGTGCCGACACCAAGCTCAACGTCGACGTCGATCTGGGCGCCGGCCTGCAGATGACCAGCCAGGTCGCCTTGCGCGTGGCGGCGATTGCCGGCGGCGGCGACTATCTCGGCTCAGGCAATGGCGTTGGCCTGAGCATCGCCTGGACGCCCAAGGGACTCCGCAAGTAGCCGCGCTCGGCTAGAGCAGTCCCGCCACCAGCGCCATCGACCGCTCGGCGGCGCCCAGGCCGCGCTCGACCATCGCGCGTGCACGCGTTCCGGCGCGTGCGCGCGCGTCGTCGTCGCGCAGCCACGTGAGCAGCGCCTCCTCGAGCGCGCGCGCATTCTCGGCCGCCTGCCCTGCGCCCGCCGCGATGAGCAATCCCGCGTCGCGGCTGCCGGAGAACCGGGGACCAAAGAGCACCGGTGCGCCGAACGCCGCCGGCTCGAGCACCGAGTGCAGGCCCGCCGCGTGAAATCCGCCGCCGACATACGCCACGTCGGCCAGTGCGTAGAGATCACCGAGCACGCCGACGCGATCGACGACCACCACGTCGGCGTGAGCGGCCTCCGGCGTGCCCAGCCGGGCGCCTCGCCAGCCCTCGCGGGCGATCCACTCCTCGATGGGCGCGAGGTGCGATGCATCGGGTTCGTGCGGCGCGATGATGAGGCGCGCGTCCGGCGCCTGCGTTCGCACGGCGCGCCACGCGTCTTCCAGCACGCGCTCGTCGCTGGGCCACGTGGAGCCGGCCACGAGCGTCGGCCGCGCGCCGGCCAGCGGGGCGATGAGCCCTGACGTGCGGTCGATGGCGTGCGCGCGCGCCCATACCTGATCGTAGCGCGTGTCGCCCGTGACCTGCACGCGCTCGGCGCGCACGCCAAGGTCCTGCAGCCGCGCGGCATCGGCCGCGTCAACGGCGCCCACGACCCGGAGTGCCGCGTATGCGTCGCGCAGCAGCGCCCGCGCCAGCGTGCCCTGGCGTCCGGAGCGTTCGGCCAGCGTGGCGGCAATCAGGGCCACGGCCACGCCCTGGCGCACCGCCTCGTCCACGAGCACCGGCCACACATCCAGCTTGCTGAACACCAGCGCCGTCGGCCGAATGGCGCGCAACACGGCCCGTGCGGCCCGATGGGTGTCGAACGGCAGAAAGTCGGAAAAGTCGGCGCCCGACTCCGAGGCAAAGCGGTGCGCGCTGCTCGAATAGTGCGTGTAGACGAGTTGCACATCGGGGCGCCGCTTGCGCAGCAGTTCCAGTACCGGGCGCGCCTGCAGTCCTTCGCCGACGGACGGCGCGTGCAACCAGACGAGCGGGCGCGACGGGTCGCGGTGCGCGGCGCCCCAGGCGACGAAGCGTTCGACGGCGCCGTGCCGACCTGCCAGCGACGCCATGATCTTGCCGTCACCGTGAACGGTGCGCGCGGCCGCCCACTCGGCGAACCGGCCGGCCGTAGCGTAGGGAACGCGCAGGGCGGGATGCACCGAGTGGTGCCGCTACTTGCCGGCGGGCGGTGCCGCGAGGGCGGCGTCGATCGCCTCCCGGAACACCGACAGCGGCTGAGCGCCCAGCAGCGCGCGGCCGCCAACGAAAAACGTCGGTGTCGAGCTCGCACCGGCGTTGGCCGCCCGCTGGATATCGGCGTCGATGAGCGGACGAGTTGCACCAGAGGCCACGCAACTGCGGAGGGCCTCCACGTTGACGCCGGCCTCACGGGCGAGCGCCTCGAACTTCGACTGCGGGTCTGCGGCGTCGGCCCACTCCTTCTGCGTGCGGAAGAGCGCGTCCTGCACGGGCCAGAACTTGTCCTGCACGCCCGCGCACATCGCCGCCTCGGCAGCCGGCAAGGCGTTGCGGTGCATGCTCAGTGGCAGGTTCACGTACGCCACCCGCAGCTTGCCCGTGTCCACGTACTCCTTCTTGACGCTGGCCCACGTGTCGTCGTGCCAGGTCTTGCAGTAGGGGCACTGAAAGTCGCTGATGATGATCATCCAGACGCCGGCCGTGGCGTTGCCGATGATGCGCCCCGCATCGGCCTTGGCGAGCACCGAGTCGGACGTTCCGGCCGTCGGCGTGGTGGCGGACGCCGGCTGCAGGCTCTTGGCGTCCGCGGCCCGCGCGGCCGCGCGCCCTTCGCCTCCGGAGCAACCGAGCAGGACGAGCGCAACCAGCGGGCGGGCGAGGAGACGGGGCATTATCGGCGGGGGTAGTTGAATCGAATCTGGTGCGTAACGGGTGCCGAACGGTCCAGCACATAAGTGTAGTCGCCCTGTTCGCCCAGCGCGACGGCGAATCCCACCTGCCGCGCGAGTCCGAGCACGACGCCGCGCGCGGCGCGCGCGTCGAGCACGTACAGTCCCTCGCCTCCGCCGGCGACGTACAGTCGCTCGCGCGTGATGAGGGCATCGTACGCAAAGCGTGCGCCCGTCCAG
>CAYHCW010000201.1:0-5957 GCA_964355025.1 uncultured Gemmatimonas sp.
GTGTTGCGTTGCACGCCCAAGGGCGCGCGCCGTTGCGCCCTGGTTGGCAGGGAAGGCGTGGCGCCGGGACCCGGTCAGCTTGGCGTTTCCGCGAGTGTCACGGTTGAGCCTGCCGACGGCGGTGCTCACCTATCCGGTGGCCGAAGCGGGATTCGTTCTGGGAACGCCGCGCCCCTGGGGCGCGATGTTCCGGAGTGCGGTTTGAGCTGGCCGGGTGAGTTTTGTGCGTCGGGGGGCATGCGACCCGCACGGAGCATCGGGTCAAGAGAGAAGAGGCTGGGCGGCAGTGCGGAGCTGATCGTCGGTGAGGTCGTCTGGGTCGCAGTTGGTCGGCAGGTTGGCGACGGATGTGCGGCGTGCGAAGCCGGGCTCCGTCATCGCCTTTTGGACGGCGGCCTGGCCTGCAGGGTCAGCGTCAAACATCAAGAGGAGACGCGGGGCGGCCCGGAGGAGTTCCGATTGCGCGGGGAAGAGGCGGGTTCCGAGTAGAGCGACGGCAGGCACGTCGAGCTGCGCGAGTCTCATGACTCCCCAGGGACATTCGACCACCACGACGCCGGTGGTCGCGAGCTGGTGGACGACGCGGTGATAGTTGAAGAGGAGGCTCGCTTTTGGAAGCCGAGCCGGAAACTTCCACTTCCCGAAGCGCAGAATCTGGTCGTCGTTGAGGCGGCGTGCCGCATAGCCGAGTGGAGCGCCAGTCGGGTCGTGCAGTCTGACGCCGATGCACTCATGAAGGAAGCCGTTACCGGAGTACGCGCCTGTTTCGAAGCGAGCGGCTGTGTACGCAGTGATTCGTTTTCGGCTCAGAAACGGCGACTTCGGATCGAGCGAAATGGTGCGGGTGAACGGTTGAAAGCCGGCACCGGTGGGCGGCGGGCGGTCGTGCGCCGCAGCAGACGGGAGGCATCGCGCGATGTGGGCGAGTATCTTTAGCGCGTCTGGGAACGAGGCGTCGTCGAGGCGCCGCACCAGGTCGATCACATCGCCGCCAGCGTGACACTGCGTGAAACAGTACCAGAGGCGGCCATCGGGATGCACGGAGAAGGCGCGGGGATTGTCGCCGCCATGGACGGGGCACGGCCCAACGAGCCGTGTGCCGAGGTGCCGGAGGTGCGCGCCGAGACCATAGTAGTTCAGGACATCGGGCACCGAGACGTCTCGGCGCAGGGTGTGGGGTGTGAGCATGCTACGTGGACTGGATGCCCGGCAAGGGCGGCTGCGCTAGCGCGGGTTGAGGCGCGTAGGCCCATCCCTGGGGCGAGCGTACGATAAGGTGACGGCTCTCGAGGTCGGCGAGCGCCTGGCCGAGGCGCTCGTTGTTCACGCGAAGCGTGGTTCGTAGTTGCTGGCGCTGCTGGGGTGCGGGTGCGGCACGCAGAGCGTCGAGTGTGGCCGCGACCAAGGCCTCCGCCGCCGGTGGGGTGACGGCACCGGGGGCGCGGCGGACCTGGAGCCGCGTGGCCGAGCCGTCGGGCTCCGACGCAAGCTCGAGGGTCAGGGGCTCAATCGGCTGAGCGGCCCGATGCTCGAGCGTGAGCACGAGTTGGTTGTCGTGTCGTCGCGCCAGGTAGGCGTTGGAGTCGCCGATGGCGTGCAAGTCGGAGCTTCCGCGAAGCGCCTGACCGGGCTGCGCACGCTGCTTCTTGCTGGCGTGGTGCACGAGCACGATGGCGGTGTCGAAGGTACGCTGGAGTTCACGGATGAAGCCGAGAAGTCCGGAGATCTCTGACGCACTGTTTTCGTCCAGACGATGCAGTCTGACGAGCGGGTCGAGCAGCAGGAGGCGGGGCCGCACCCGCGCGAGGGTGGCTGCGAGGCGGTGCTGGTCCCGCTCGACGTCCAGGCGCAACGACGGGACGGCGATGACGTGAAGATCGAGGGCGGCGATATCCAGGCGTCGATGCTGGCAGAGTGCCAGAGTCCGAGCGCGTACTGCGGTGAGCGCATCCTCGGCGAGGTAGACCAGCGCAGGGCCCCTGTCCTCGACCAGGAAGCGTCCAAGGCAGGGCGTGCCGGAGGCGACGCTGGTGGCCATGTCGAGGCCGAGCCACGACTTGCAGCATTTCGGGGCGCCGCCAATGAGGCCGATGGCGGCGCGTCCCCAAATGTGCTCGATGAGCCAGTGGCGGTCGTTGGACTCCGACGCGATGTCGCCGACGCGTTGCACACTCAGCGGCTCGGCGCTCATGGCCAGAGGGTCCGTCGTGCTTGAGCGACGTGATTGGGATCCACGATCGACGCGCCGGTATCGTGAGCGACTTCGAGCGCCTTGAGAGCGAGCTGATCCGTCGCACGGAGGTTGCCCGAGGCGATCCCGTAGATGCCCTCCATCGCGCCTGGGGCGAAGGGCACGGTGGTCGCGCCTGCGACCGCGCAGCGGTGAGCGAGGTATCGGTGACTCTCGTCTTTGGACAGCAGCCGCAGTGTCCCCAGGTGCGCCAGGCGGCGGGTCACGGCTTCCAGGCTGTCGCGCTTGAGCAGCTCACGCAAGGGCGTTTGCCCGACGAGCAGGATGCTGACGACGAGCCGCGAGTCCATGTCGAAGTTCGTCAGCACGCGCATCATGCCGAGCACATCGGGTCGGAGATCATGGGCTTCGTCGAGGACCAGCACCAGGTGCAAACCGTCATCCTGCGTGGCGGTGAGGAAGCGCTCCTGAAGTCGGCGCACGAGCGTGTTGTACGCGCCCGCAGGCTCGGCGCCACATGCCACCGCGATCTCGCGACACATGTCGCGCTTGGATAGGTCGGTCGTCTTGACGTAGTGGACGCGGTAGCGGGCTTCGGGCAGTCGGGCTTCGAGCGCTCGGATGAGCGCCGTCTTGCCGGTCCCTGCCGGGGCGATGAGGCCGGCGCTCTGGCGCCCCGCGACCGCGCGAAGCAGGGCAACCAGTGCCTCTTCGAAGGTGTCGAGATAAAACCGGTCCTTGACCGCGATCTCGCGAGTGAAGGGCGTGCAATGAAAGCCGAATCGGCTTCGAAAGTCGTTCACGAAATTACTCCTGTGTGTCATCTGTCATTGGAAAACCGCCGTCAGGACCGACGACGGGTGTGAAGGCGCGCTCGAAGGCGAGATCAGCCGCGCTCTGGGGTAGGGGCTGTGTTGACTCTTCGGCGGGAGGCGTTGCACCGCGTTTGGCGCGCGCGTTGGCCTCGAGATCCACCGGGTGCACGACGATGAGGCGGCCCTGGTGTAGCACGCGCACCGTGTTGTCCAGCACCTGCCGGTACACGGGGATCTTGGCGCCAGCGAGACCGCGAGGCACCTCGTAATGCACGCTGTCGATCGGAATGATGTGATCCTTCGATACGCGTCGGTGCTCCTCGATCACGAAGCGCTCGCGAAGCGCCTCTTCAGAAGTCCACAGCTCAAGTGGCTGGGTGTCGCTTGAGAAGCGCTCCCAAGGCGTCTGCTTGCCGTCGAAGGCCTCGTGCGGCGTGTGGTTGTACGTCTCGCGCAGCCAGTGCGACAGGCGGAGCTCGAGTGCCTCGAGCGACGGGTCCACATCAGCCCGACCGTTGAGGTTGCGCAGGATCGCGTTGAGCGCCGTCTGGTTGAACTTCTCAATCTTCCCGTGGCCCTCCGGGTAGCGCGCGCGGCCGTGGATCAGAAGCGACTTCACCGCCGCCACGACTGCGATCGTGTCGTCCGCGATGAAGCCGGCGCCCCGGTCGATGTAGACGATCCCAGGCCGACCGAAACGATGGAGAGTCGGGTAGAGTCCGCGCAAAAACAGGCTCTTGCTCTCTGACGTGCCGACGATGACGTGCAGTCCGAGGCGGGTCGCGTCGTCAAGGAAGAAAAAAGCCACCCGCTTGGCTCGCGTGGCGCCCGCACGGAAGTGCTTGCCATCACACAGGATGAGCTGCATTCGGTGAGGGTAGGCGAAGCGCCGACTGTCGCCGCCCTTGGCCTGTCGGTGCCGGTCGGTGGCGACACCCGTGCGCTGGCACGCGCGCCAGAGCGTCGTTCGATCGATCTTCGCGTCCGCGCTCACAATGCCGCTCTCACGCGCGCGCTTCAGCAGCTCGGGCAAGGAGGCGTGCACGTCCTCCTTTTTCTGCGCGGCGACGAAGTCGAGCAGCGACTTGGGGAGGACCACCGAACTCGTCGTCCGCTCGCGACCTGCTGGCTCCAGACCGAGGAGATGCTCCGCTTCGAACGCGGCGAGCCAGCGGTACACTGTTCGGTCGCTGACGCTCCGCGATGGGCCGGGGCCGACCGCGTGCGGATAGGCGCCGACCGCCGCCACCGCATCGGCGCGCACCTCTCCCCGCATCATCCGCGCGCAAACGTCGGAGACCACTTGGAAGCGAAACAGCGCCTCAGAAGACGGCAATCCGGCCTTCGCTGCTCGCCCGTCAATCATCGTTGGTGTCTCCACGTCATCGCACCGGACGCTACCGGAAGGGACCGGCACCGTGAGCGGGGCCAATTCGTGGATGCCCGCCGTCGTCACTTTCGGCCCGGAGGAGGGCGCGTTCCGACCCCAGAGAACGGGGTCCAAAGCTGTCCGACCGCGGCGTCCCAAACACGAGGCCGACCCCACAGCCCCGCCAGGTGCCCCGAAACGGAGAGCCGTTCAGCAAGCCGTCCACGCCGCGCTGCGGCCTCGACCACGCGCATGATCGCCGACCCGCGAGTTTGGTACCCCGGCTGCGCCGCCACGGCGCCGACGCCCTCCATCAACGTCATGGCGCTCACGCCCAGCACTTCGGCGATGGTCAGCCGCTCGGCATCGGAAAGACCCGGGTCCAACCCACACAGAGCCTCCAGGCGCCGGATGTGCCGCCGTTGCGTGCGATGCCGACGCCCCCCAGTCTCACCATCGTCACGCGCCCACGCTTTGCCCTGAGCCGCGTCGACCGCAGCGTCCAGAAGGGTCTCGGGCGGCGACGACCCGGGCTCCATTGCCATTGGCGAAGCGGGAAGCACGTCGTTGAAGACCAAACGTTGCCGCCCATACGGCACATGCGCCGGTGGATACACCGTGAACGCCACGCGATGCACCCGGCAACGAGCCACGAGCAGCGGGTGGGCCGGCCCTGTCTTACGCGCGCGCCAGTGATCGGTGAACACGGCGCACGACCGTGCTTCCACATCGCCTCGCGGGCAGCGCGATGGCACGGCGGGTGCCAACGTCATCCGGAAAGTCATCCGCAACGTCGGCGCGTACGGCGCGATCACGAAAGCCCGATGTGCACTCGCCCGAAGATTCTGGCATCCTGGCATCGCTTCCGTGCGGCCGCCGGGGGTGAAACGGTAACCGGCACCGCACCCGAGCCCACGACCGCGTCAACGGCCGTGGGCTCACCCACACACTACCAAGACAACCCCTGAGTCGAAAATGCCCGCTGACGACGCCGTCGCGGTGCCGCTATGCGGCCCACGCGTCAGTCACAGAACGTGCAACGAGAATGGCTGGCTGGCGCCATCGGGCGTGCAACGCAACAGCCTCGTTGTCACGCCCCGGTCCGAGATTGCGACGCCGAATCCGGTGCGCTTCGTCGACCATCACACACAGGTAGCGTTGCCCCGCGAGAATGCTGGCCACCTCGGTCTTCGCAGTGACCAGGCCGTGCGAGACCAATCCGACGCGCCTCGGACATCGCAACACGCCTGCTGGGCCGATCGCCTCGTGCTCAATCGCGTTTTCGTCAACCCACTGCCGCCCGTTCCACACGGCAGATGGCATGTCCAGCAGGTTCAGCAGGTCATCCTGCCACTGCCACAGCAGCGTCTTGGGCGCGAGCACCAGGATCGGTCCGTCGTCTTTCAACGCCATCAGCTGCGCCGCCATCGCGAGCTGAACCGTCTTTCCGAGCCCGACCTGATCGGCCAACACGAACCGCGCGCCGAACGGCGTCTGATGCGCCTCGAACGCGAGCTTCACGAAGTGCTTCTGATGTTCCCAAAGGCCCGCATCGCGACGATATACCGGGGCTTCTACCAAC
>CAYHCW010000202.1:0-5925 GCA_964355025.1 uncultured Gemmatimonas sp.
AAGTCGGCCGGCACCGCCAGCGGCTCCGCACAGCGGCGAATCGTCGCCGCCTGGTCCGAGGCGCTGATGCCGGTGGTCACGCCAAAGCGCGGCGCGGCGTCGATGGTCACCGTGTAGGCCGTGCGCAGCGCGTCGGTATTCTCGCGGCCCATCAGCGGGAGGTCGAGCTGCTGGACCTTGGCCGGGCTGAGCGCCACGCAGATCATCCCCTTGGCCTGCATGAGGAAGTTCACCTTCTCCGGCGTGATGAACTCGGCGGCGAGGATGAGGTCACCCTCGTTCTCGCGGTCTTCATCGTCGGCCACGACGATGAACTTGCCGGTGCGGAGGTCGTGAATCGCCTTTTCAACGGTGGCGAAGGGCATAGGGTCAGGGAGTTGGCGGATGGCGGTCGGCGGTTGGCGGCAGGTGCGGCAGGGTGAGCTGCTGCACGTACTTGCCTATAAGGTCCGCTTCCACGTTGACGCGGTCACCCGCGCGCAGGTCGCCCAGCGCGGTGTGCCGCAGGGTGTATTCGATGAGCGACACCTGCACGCCGTCACCGAGGCGTTCATTCACGGTGAGGCTGACGCCATTCACCGCAATCGAGCCGTGCGGCACCATGAGGGGCATCCACTCGTCGTCGAGCGCCAAGTCGACAAGCACGGCATCGTCGTGCTGCGCGACGCGTGTCACCTCGGCGACGGCATCGACGTGGCCCGCCACCATATGCCCGCCCAGGCGATCGCCCAAGGCGAGCGCGCGCTCGAGGTTGACGCGGCGGCCGTCGGCCCAGTCGCCGAGCGTCGTGCGGCCGAGCGTGGTGACGACCGCGGCGACGGTGAATGCACCCGCGGCGTGTTCACGAACCGTCAGGCAGACGCCGTCGCAGGCGATGCTCTCGCCGTCAGCCAGCGCTTCAAAGGACGTGCGCAATACGAATTCACGGCCGGCGGACGTCGCCCGCACGGCGTGGATCGTTGCGACGTCGCTGATGAGGCCGGTGAACATGGGGGAGAGTGAGACAGAGTACGACAGAGTACGACAGAGTACGACAGAACTTCTCAAACAACGGGTGGAGCAAGGACGGTCATCAGGTCATCATCCAGCTCGCGGCGCTCGATGACCCGCCAGCGCGGCAGCGCATCTACGGCCGCGGCGGGCACCGCCGAAAAGGCGCCCAGCGAGCCGGCACCGAGGAGCACCGGTGCCTGAAAGATAACCAGGCGATCCACCAGATTGTGGCCCAGCAGGGCTCCCGCGAGGGCCGCGCCACCTTCCACCAGCAGGTGATGAACTCCGCGACCGTGGAGGGCCTCGATCGCCGCCGGCAGGTTCGCTGCCGACAGGGCGTCCACGCCCTTGCGCGCCAGCGCCGCGAGCGGGGCCGGATCCGCCATCGCAGTGACGATCAGCGTCGGCACCCGGCGGGCGGTGCGCCCCAGCTGGCTCGTCACGGGAAGCCGCGCCTGCCGGTCAAACACCACGCGCAGCGGCGCGACCCGCGGCTTGCGGACGCCACGCACGGTCAGCGCGGGATCGTCGGCCAGCGCCGTGCCGATGCCCACTGCGATGGCATCGGCATTGGCGCGCAGCTTGTGCACCTGCCGCCTGGCCGCCTCGCCCGTGAGCCATCCGCGGGCACGATCGGCGCCGGCGATCGCGCCATCGAGCGAGACGGCGAGCTTGAGCGTGATCCACGGGCGCGACGCACCGGTGGCCCAGTGGAGAAACGAAGCGTTCTGCTCGCGTGCCGCTTCTGCTTCGAGGCCGAACTCCACGGCGATGCCCGCGGCGCGCAGCGTGGCGGCACCGTGCGCCTTGGCGGGATTCGGGTCGGCGATCGCCGCCACCACACGGCGCACGCCGGCCTCGATCAGCAGGTTCGCGCACGGAGGCTGCTTGCCTGCCGCGTTGCACGGTTCGAGCGTGCAGTACACGTCGGCTCCCTGTGCGCGCTCACCCGCCTCGGCGAGCGCCACCGCCTCGGCGTGCGGCTCGCCGAACCGCGCGTGGAAGCCACGGCCCACCACGACCCCTTCACGGACAACGACGGCGCCGACCATCGGGTTCGGCGCCGTCTGCCCCCATCCCCGCCCGGCCAGCGCGAGCGCGCGCCGCATCCACGCGCGCTCGCGGGCGCTCCAGGCGCCAGCAGGTTCGGTCATCAGAAGCCGGTGCGGAGACCCACCGAGAAGTATCCGCGACTGGCGGCGGCATCGGCACCAAAGCTGTTCCGTGCCGTCGGCAGCGTGCCACCGCTCACTTGCCCCGCCTCGGCCACCAGCTTGCCGATGAAGAAGTTGAGGCTGAAACCGGCGTAGATGTTGGTGCGCGTCATCGTGTTGCTGGCGTTCACCTGCACACTCTGTTGCGTCAGCGGCGCCTGCGGCTTGACGGTGACGCTCAACGCCGCCGAGTTGTCGTACTTGTCCTGGCCGAAGCCGGCCTGCAGGCCGAAGACGAGGAAGCTCTTGGAGGCGCTGAAACGCCAACTGCTCGTCTTGAGTGACAGGTTGTTCATGGAGAAGTCGCCCGGCGCGCTGCCTCCTCCCGCCGTCACGGTGCTCGACCCACCGACGGAGATCGTGGGCAGGGCGCGCTGGACCCAACTGAACGACACACCGGGCACCAGCAGCGACTCCTGCAACAGGCCCAGGCGGACGCCGGCGCCGAACTTGGTGGAGCCGCCCGGCAAGCTGACGGTGATGTCGTCGCCCTCGGGCGGTGACGGCACGTACGTGGCGGTCATGAGCAGGTCGACGCCGCCAATGCGCGTCACGCCGAGCGGGAAGCCCTTGTAGATGCCAAGCGCCCCGTCCACGGACGCCATCGGTATCAGCTGGTCCTCTCCCGGGTACGTCGAGCTCTGCGCCGCACTGGTGTTGAACCCGACGTTGCTGATCTTGGGAAAGGTGCCCTTCACGGCGCTGGCGCGCAGCGCAAGGGCGAAGTGCGGGAAGCCGCCCAGCACACCGCCCTGCCCGAGCGTCGTGCTGCCGCCAACGAGGGCGGTGGAGATCTGGGGCGTCAGGAAATTGAAGAGGTCAATGGTCTTGTAGCAGGCGTCCTGCGTCGTGCCCGCCGCGCAGGTCTGCGCCTGCGCCGGCGCGCTCGCCGCCAGCATCACCGCACCGACCGCCATCATCGTGGTCCGAATCCGCATGCTCACGTGCCTCCGTTGAGGACAACTCGTCCGGTTCCCTCGGCGATCCCGCCGAGCACCCAGTTCTCCACTCCTGCCGCCGTCGCGCTCGCGCGCACCTGCGCGGCGCTCGCCTCGTCGGTGATCACCACCATGCCGACGCCCATGTTGAACGCTCGGTACATCTCGTCCCGCGCCACGCCGCCCGCTTCCTCGAGCACCCGGAAGACATTGGGAATCTCCCAGCTGGAGGCATCAACCACCGCGTCGAGCGAAGGTGGCAGCGACCGGTCGAGGTTGCCGGGCAATCCACCTCCAGTAATGTGCGCCATCGCGTGGATCTGCGCACGTACCGGGGCGAGTGCGGCGAGGTACGACCGGTGTACCGCGAGCAGGACGTCGGCGGTGGACCGCGTGTCCCCCGGAAACGTGTCGTCGGGCTTCAACTTCAGCCGCTCGGTCACGACGCGCCGCGCGAGCGAGAATCCGTTGGTGTGCAGCCCGCTCGAGGCGAGTGCAACGAGCACGTCCCCCGCGCGCACGCGCTCGCGCGTGATCACCTGGTCTTCCTCGACCCAGCCCACGACGAAGCCCGCGAGGTCGTAGTCGGGAGGCGTGTAGAGGCCCGGCATCTCGGCGGTCTCGCCGCCCACCAGTGAACAGCCGTTCTCGCGGCAGCCCGCGGCCACGCCGGCCACCACCTGCTCCACCACCTCGGGCAGCAGCTTGCCGAACGCCACGTAGTCAAGGAAGAAGAGGGGTTCGGCGCCCTGCACCAGGATGTCGTTGACGCAGTGATTCACGAGGCAGTGGCCGATGGTGTCGTGCCGACCCGCCTCGATGGCCACCTTGATCTTGGTGCCCACGCCGTCGGCGCTGGACACCAGCAGGGGCGCCTTCGCGTTTGGTGGCACACGAAACATCCCGCCGAAGCCGCCGAACGCGCCGCGCGCACCGGCCGTGAAGGTGCTCTCGACCAGCGCCTTGATGCGGTGCTTCGACGACTCCGCCGCGGCGATGTCGACGCCGGCGCTCGCGTAGGTCAGCCGGCCGTCGCTCACGCCGGCATTTCCTGGTCGAACGACACGAGGCGATGAAAATCGGCGACCCGCCGGTCGATGTCATCGCGCGTCACGTCGAGCAGACGCCCAATGGAAAAGGCCTCGACCACAAACGACCCCATGGCCGAGCCCACGATGACGGCGCGGCGCAAGTTGGCGTCGCTCAGGTCGTTGGTGCGCGCGAGGTAGCCCATGAAGCCGCCGGCAAACGAGTCGCCCGCCCCCGTGGGATCGAACACCGCCTCGAGCGGATACGCCGGCGCGTAGAACACGCTGTCGCGCGTGAACATGAACGCGCCGTGCTCGCCCTTCTTGATGAGCACCGTGCGCGGACCGTGGTCGAGGATCCAGCGCGCCGCCTGCACGAGGTTGGCCTGGTCGGTGAGCTGCCGCGCCTCGCCATCGTTGAGCGTGATGAGGTCGACGTGCTTGATCAGCTCCATCAAGTCGCCACGCCGGGACTCGATCCAGAAATTCATGGTGTCGCACGCGACCAGCTTCGGCTTGTCGATCTGCTCGAGCACCTGCAGCTGCAGCCGCGGATCGATGTTGGCGAGAAAGACATACTCGGCGGAGCGAAACTGGGGCGGCAGCTTCGGGCGAAAGTGCGAGAAGACGCCGAGCCGCGTCTCGAGCGTCTCGGCCGAGTTCAGGTCGTGACGGTAGCGGCCGCGCCAGCGAAACGACTCACCCTCGGCGTGCTCGAGCCCGGCGAGGTCGATGCCAAGCGCCTTGAGTGGCTCGAGCTGGTGCACCGGGTAGTCGCTGCCGACGACGCCGACCAACTGGACGGGTGTCTGGTGACTGGCCGACACCGAGAAGTACGTGGCGGAACCGCCGAGCACGTCATCGGCCTTGCCGAAGGGAGTTTCGACGGAGTCGAGCGCGACAGAGCCAACGACTAATAGTGACATGGATGGAATTGAGTAGAAGAGAAGCTGTACGCCCTACGCCCTACGTTCTACGCCGTCCGCCAACCGCCAACCGCCAACCACCAACCGCCAACCGCGACTTCTTACATCCGCTCCGGCGCCGAGATGCCGAGCAGCGCCAGTCCGTTGGCCAGCACCTGGCGCGCCGCCTTGGCGAGCACGAGCCGCGCCGCGGTGATGTGGTCGGGTTCGTTCAGCACATGATGCTTGTGGTACCAGACGTGCACCTGCCGCGCCGTCTCCAGCAGCCAGGCCGCCACACGATGCGGCTCGAGCGAGTCGGCCGCACCGGCCACGAGGCGCGGATAGTCGAGCAGCAGCGCAATGAGCTCGCGTTCCGCCGGTTCGGCCAGGCACTCCCAGCGTACGCCGTCGGCGGTCACCGACGCCGGATCGACCTCGCCCACGCGAAAGATGCCGCTGAGCCGCGCGTGCGCCATCTGGATGTAGTAGACCGGATTCTCCTCGGACTGCGAGCGTGCGAGGTCAACGTCGAAGACGAGCTGGCTGTCGCCCTTGCGCATCAGGAAGAAATAGCGCACCGCGTCGCGCCCAACTTCGTCGATGAGGTCGCGCACCGTGACGTAGCTGCCGGCGCGCTTGGAGATCTTCACCTCTTCACCGCCGCGCATCACCGTCACCATCTGGTGCAGCACATAGTCGGGATAGCCGGCCGGAATGCCGAGCTCGAGTGCCTGCAGTCCGGCGCGCACGCGCGTGACGGTGCTGTGGTGGTCGGCGCCCTGCACGTTGATGGCGCGCGTGAAGCCACGCTGCCACTTGCCCACGTGATACGCGACGTCGGGAA
>CAYHCW010000203.1:0-5912 GCA_964355025.1 uncultured Gemmatimonas sp.
GCGTGCTTGCCGTCCATCAGCGGGTTGTCCTGGTTCGGCGTGCTCTCGATGGTCAGCGCGCCGTCGCGCCCGGCAACCAGCCACGCCCACCCCGAGCCGAAGCGGCCCACGGCCGCCGCCTTGACGGCATCGCGGAACTTGCTGAAGTCGCCAAAGGTCTTCGTGATCGCCGCGCCCAGCTCACCGCCGGGCTCGCCGCCGGCGTTCGGCGCCATCAGCTCCCAGAACAGCGAGTGATTCCAGTGCCCGCCGCCATTGTTGCGCACCGCCGTGCGCACACTCTCCGGCACCTGCGCGATGTTGCGGCAAAGATCGCCGAGCGTCCAGTTCGCCAGTTCGGGCGTCTTGTCGATGGCGGCATTGAGATTGGTGACGTACGCGTTGTGGTGCTTGCCGTGATGGATCGTCATCGTCACCGCATCGATGTGCGGCTCGAGCGCACCGACGGCGTAGGGCAGGGGGGGAAGTGCATGCGCCATATGCTGGTCTCCGGGGGGGATGTCAGGTTGGTGTGCTCAATCTAACGTGTTCTGTCGAGCCCGTGCACGCGAGCGGCGTCCCTTCCACCATCCCCACACCCCCGGACTGATGGAGAGCAATACGATGCCGATGACGAGCTTCTCGACGTTGGCCTCGAGACCGGGGACGAGCCGCACCAGGTAGTACCCGGTGAGCAGCATCGACCATATCCACGCCAGGCCACCGACGACGTTGTAGAACAGGAACGTCCGGTAGCGCATATGCGCGGCGCCAGCGACGACCGGCGCAAAGGTGCGCACGAAGGGCATGAACCGCGCGAGGATGATCGTCTTGCCGCCGTGCTTCTCGTAAAACGCCTGCGCGGCGAGCAGGTGGTCGCGACGAAACCAGCGGGAATCCGGGCGCTGAAACAGCGCGTCGCCCGAGCGTCGCCCGATGGCGTAGGCGATGGAATCGCCGAGGATTGCGGCGACGCTGCACCACGCGCCGAGCGTCCAGACGTTCAGCGGCACCAGGCCGTCTCGCTGTGCGGCAAAGAGGCCGGCCGTGACCAGCAGGGAGTCGCCGGGGAGAAAGGGGAAGAGCAATCCCGTTTCAACGAAGATGATGAGCGTGATGCCGCCGGTGCCCGCGGCGGCAACCAGGCCGTTCAGGTCGCGGAGGCGATGGAAGAGGTCGAGAAGCAGGTCCATGGGGGCAATCTAACAGGCGAGAGTGACTGAGGACTGGGATCGCGGATTTCGATCGAAGATCTCGATTCCGGATCACGATGGGCGATCGGGCGCGAATCATCGCCAATCGCGATCGCGGATCGCAATCCTCAATCGCAATCCGCGATCCCAATCGCTTATCTTCGCCCCATGTCCCTCCTCGACAACCTGTCGGTCGTCTTCCTCTATCCCCAGGACCCGGTCAACATCGCCGCCACGGTGCGCGCGATGAAGAACATGGGCGTGGGCGACCTGCGGCTCGTGAAGCCCTGCCCCTACGATCCGTTCCGCATCGAGGGCGTGGCGCACGACACCCGCGAGATCGTGGAGCGCATACGGCACTTCGACACGCTCGATGAGGCCCTCGCCGACTGCGCCCGCGTGATCGCCTTTGCCGGCAAGCGGCGTTCGGCCAAGTGGGAGCGCCTTGCCCCGCGCGAGATTGCGGCGCGATACATCGACGACTTGTCCGGCGGGCATCGGGTCGCGCTCCTGTTCGGCCAGGAAGATCACGGCCTCCCCAATGAGGCGCTCGACCGGGCGCACGTGCTCTGCATGATTCCCACCACCGAGCACTCGTCGCTCAACCTGGCGCAGGCGGTGCTCGTGGCCCTCTACGAGTTCCATCTCGCCGCCGGCGATGCCACGCGGCACATCGGCGGGCACCGGCATCCGGCATCCCCGGCGTCGCACGAGGAATGGGAGCGCATGTTCACCGACGTCGAGGCCGCCCTCGACAGCATCGCGTTCTTTCGCACGCGCAACCCCGAACTCGTGATGCGCGCCCTGCGCAGCCTTGCCTTTCGCGCCAAACCCGACGCGCGCGAGGTCGCCATGCTGCGCGCCAGCGCCATCGAGGTGCTGCGCACGATCGATCGCATCACGCGCGGACTTGCCAAGGGGCCGTGGAAGCGGCGCGATGATGGGACACCCGCCGAGGGTGGCCAGTAAGCCGGCGCAGCGATGGTGAGTCGCTGTGCGAACTCCCCGCCCCCGGTCAATCATCGCCGTCCGCCTTGCGCCCTCCACTGCACGTGGTGATTTTTGGAGGTTCTCTGCGCCCTGTGAAGTCCTTCACTGGACGCGACTTGACCGTTTGCCCTCTCTCCCGGACGACATCCGATGACGGGACGCAGGAAGTGGCTGGTAATTCTCGGTGTGGTGGCGATCGCGGTCGCCTCGACGCTGATGTCTGCCTATGCAGGCAATAACCAGGCGGGTACCCCCGCTGCGAGCGCGAAAGAAACCGCCACGCAGAAGGCCAACCGTGAAGCGGTGGGCAAGGCCAAGCCGGGACCGTGGGGCTACAGCGGCGCCTCGGGTTACACGCGGTACATCGGCCAGGGCACCGGCCGTTCGCCGGTGCAGCCCGTCGCATTTCCGCACCCCGTGCACGTCAACACGCTGCAGATGAACTGCGTGTACTGCCACAGCGCCGCCAGCAAGTCGCCCGATCCGGGCCTGCCGGCGGTCGGGACCTGCATGGGCTGCCACTTGATCATCGGGACCGATCGCGCCGAGGTGAAGAAGGTCGCCGACGCGTTCAACAAGAAGCAGCCCATCGCCTGGGTGCGCGTACACAAGGTGCCGGAGTACGTCCGCTTCACGCACATGCGCCATGTGAACGCCGGCGTGACGTGCCAGACGTGCCACGGGTCGGTGCAGAACATGACGCAGGTGTTTCAATATTCCTCGCTCAACATGGGTTGGTGCGTCTCCTGCCACGTCAACGGCTACTCGCGCGCCGAGGGCGTGCGCGCGGCCGGCTATGCGCCCGACTCGGCGGCTCTCGCCGACGAGGCCAAGGGCGTTCGCAAGACGGCGGCGTACGACTGTGCCACCTGCCACTACTGAGACCCGACGCATGACGACTCCCGTGGAAACGACGAACGGCGTCAAGCGCCGCGATTTCCTGAAGGTCCTCGGCGTCACCGGTGCGGCGACCTCGATGGTCGGCTGCAGCACCGAGGCGGTCGAGAAGCTCATCCCGTACGTCGCGTCGCCGGACAACACGGTGCCGGGCGTCTCCAGCTACTACGCCACCACCTGCCGAGAGTGCGCCGCCGGCTGCGGTCTGATTGTCGAGACCCGCGATGGCCGCGCCATCAAGGCGGAGGGCAACCCCGCCCACCCGGTGAACCGCGGCGCACTGTGCGCCCGCGGGCAGAGCGCGCTGCAGGGGCTGTACAACCCCGACCGCTTCCGCGGCCCGATGGTGCGGGAGAACGGGAAGCTCGTTCCCACCACGTGGGACAAGGGCATTGCCGCGCTGCACGCCAAGCTCGCCGAGGCGAAGGCGAGCGGAAAGGCGGGCAAGGCCGTCTTCCTCAACCAGCATGAACAGGGCGCGTTTGCCGCGCACGTCGACGGCTGGCTTGCCGGCTTCGGCATGCCGGCGCACATCAGCCACGACGCCGAGGCGCCGCTGGCGACCATCGCCGCCAACAAGGCGGTGTACGGTGCGGCCTGGCCGAAACTCGACTTCGGCGCCGCCAGGCTCGTCGTGTCGTTCGGCGCCGACTTCCTGGATGCGTGGGGGCTCCCGGTTCCCCAACAGCTCGACTTCGCCGATGCACGCGGCAAGATCGAAGGGGCGCCGCGCTTCATCTACATCGGTCCGCGCCGTTCGCTGACCGGCCTCAATGCCGATCAGTGGATCGCGCCGAAGCCCGGGACGCTTGGCGCCATTGCCCAGATGCTCGCCGGCAAGATGTCCCTCGCTGCGGCCGCTGCCGCAACGGATGTGCCGCTCAAGACGCTCGAGGCGCTCAGCGCGGAAGTGCAGAGTGCCAAGCCGTCGCTGCTCATTGCCGGCGCCACGGGCCAGGCGGCGCTCGAGCTCGCCCTCGAGGTGAACACCCTCAACAAGTCGTTGGGCAATGTGGGTGTCACGGTGAAGCCGGCCGAGCCGTACGGCGCGTGGGACGGAATTGCGCCCGCCGCGATCCTCAATGATGTCGTGGCGTCGATGACCGCCGGCGAGGTGCCGGTGCTCTTCGTGCGCGGCGCCAACCCGGCGTATAACACGCCGGCGGGACTGGGCTTCGCGGCCGCGGCCTCCAAGGTGCCGTTCAAGGTATCGTTCTCGTCGGTGCCCGACGAAACGACCGAGCTGTGCGACCTGATCCTGCCCGACCATCACGCCCTCGAGAGCTGGGGTGATGCGGAGCCGGTGAAGGGAACCATCGGGCTGCAGCAGCCCACCATGGATCCGGTGTTCAACACGCGCTCCACGGCCGATGTGCTCATCGCCGTCGCCAAGGCCGACACGGCGTTGGCTGCCAGGTACCCCGCCGACTATCGTGCGGTCATCGCCGCGCGCATCGGCGGCAACGGCCAGATGCTGAATGCGCTGCCCACGTGCATGCTGCCGGGCTCGCTGCCGGCGCGCACCGCGCCGGTGGCCAGGACCATCAAGTCGGTCGGCCTCGAGTCGACGCCGGGCGAGTTCTACCTGGTCACGTATCTCAACGCGATCATGGGCGACGGCCGCGGCGCCAACAAGCCGTGGCTGCAGGAACTTCCCGACCCGACCACGAAGATCTGCTGGCAGACCGTCATCGAGATGCATCCGGAGACGGCACGGAAGCTGGGCGTCGTCGCTGGCGATCACGTCACGGTGCAGTCGGCTGGCGGCGCGATCACGGCGCCGGCGTTCCTGTACATCGGGGTGCGTCCCGACACCATTGCCGTGATGCTCGGGCGCGGCCAGACGGCCGCGGGCCGTTATGCCAACGGCACGGGCGTCGATGCCTTCAAGATCCTCGCGGCCGTCAATGACAACGCGGGCGCCTTTGCGCTGACGGCGAGCAAGTGCTCCGTGTCAAAGGTCGAGGGCCGCTCGATGATCGTCACGACCGAAGGGTCGGGACGCCAGCACGGACGTGGCATCGCACGGGCGCAGACGCTCGAGGCGCTGCTCGCCGGCGAGACCGAAGTGCACCACAAGTTCCCCGGCCAGGCGCCGGCCGAATTCCTCCCGGGCCTCCGTGCACCCGTGGCGAACGACGCCCAGGGCGAACTGGTCGACCCGAAGTCGACTGAGCACGGGATGTACGATCCCAAGCACCCCGCGGGCCTGGCCAAGCGACGCTGGGCGATGACGATCGACCTCGCCAAGTGCACGGGTTGCTCGGCCTGCGTCACCGCCTGCTACGCCGAGAACAACATCCCGACGGTGGGCGCGTCGTGGCAGGGTCCCATCCTGTATCCCGACCGCACGGGCCCCGGCGCCAACATCACGCGGTCGCGCGAGATGGCGTGGATTCGCCTGGAGCGCTACTACGAAATCGACCGCGAATACAAGGACGTGGAGTGGAATGCCGACCATCCCGGCGCCGAGACCCGCTTCGTGCCGATGATGTGCCAGCACTGCGCCAACCCGCCGTGCGAGCCGGTGTGCCCGGTGTACGCCACGTACCACTCGCCTGACGGCCTCAACGTGCAGGTGTACAACCGGTGCGTCGGCACGCGATACTGCTCCAACAACTGCCCGTACAAGGTGCGCTACTTCAACTGGTTCGGGTACGGCGAAGCCGACCGGTCGCAGTACGCGTTTCCCGAGCCGCTCAACTGGCAGCTCAATCCCGACGTCACGGTGCGTGGCAAGGGCATCATGGAGAAGTGCTCGTTCTGCGTGCAGCGCATCCGCGAGGTGGAGACGCTGGCCAAGGTCGAGCAGCGGGCGCTCCAGGGTGACGAGATCACGGTGGCATGCGCGCA
>CAYHCW010000204.1:0-5910 GCA_964355025.1 uncultured Gemmatimonas sp.
CGTACACCTGGTACCTGGCGGGCCTCGTGTTCCAGTGGATCAAGCGGCAGGGCGGGGTGGCGGCGATGGGCGAGCGCAATCGCGCGAAGGCGGAGAAGCTGTACGCAGCCATCGATGCCTCGCCGTTCTATGCCAATCCGGTCGCGCGCACTGCCCGCTCGTGGATGAACGTCCCGTTCACGCTGGCGAATCCCGCTCTCGACAAGGCGTTTCTCGCGGGCGCCAGTGCGGCAGGCCTCGAGACGCTCGAAGGCCATCGGTCGGTGGGCGGCATGCGCGCGAGCATCTACAACGCCATGCCGATGGCCGGCGTCGATGCGCTGCTCGACTTCATGCGGGCCTTCGAGGGAGCGCACGCATGACGACCTTCCGGGTGCTCACCTTCAACAACATCTCCCCGCGCGGGCTCGTGCGCTTTCCGGCAGAGCGCTATGACGTGCGCTCCGACGTCACGGAGCCGGACGCCATCATGCTGCGGTCGGCCGACCTGCACGCGGTGACGATTCCGGCGAGCATCAAGGCGGTTGGGCGCGCCGGTGCCGGCACCAACAATGTGCCCGTCGCGGCGCTGTCCAAGCGCGGCATCCCGGTATTCAATGCGCCCGGCGCGAATGCCAATGCCGTCAAGGAGCTGGTCATCGCCGGACTCTTCCTTTCGGCGCGCAACATCTGCGAGGCGTGGGGTTACGTGCGCGGCCTGCGTGGTGACGATCACGCGCTGGAGCAGGCGGTGGAGAAGGGGAAGAAGCAGTTTGTCGGGCACGAGTTGCCCGGGCGCGTGCTGGGCGTCATCGGCCTTGGTGCGATTGGCGTCGAGGTCGCCAACGCGGCGCACGGCCTTGGGATGCGCGTGGTGGGCTTCGATCCGGAGCTTACCATCCAGCGGGCGCAGCAGCTGTCGTCCGGCGTGGAGCGCACGACGTCGCTCGAGGACTTGTTCGCGCGCGCCGACATGGTGACGGTGCACGTGCCGCTGGTCGAGGGCACGCGCAACCTGGTGAACGCCGCGCGACTGAAGTTGATGCGGCCGGGTGGCACGATCCTGAACTTCTCGCGCGCCGGCATCGTCGATGTCGCGGCGCTGGTGGCTGCGCTCGATGCCGGCACGCTCGCGCGCTACGTCTGCGACTTCCCCACCAACGCCATCAAGGACTGTCCCGGGGTCGTGGCCCTGCCGCACCTGGGCGCGTCCACCGACGAGGCCGAGGAGAACTGCGCCATCATGGTGGCCGATGAACTCCGTGACCTGCTCGAGCACGGCAACATCCGCAACTCGGTGAACTTTCCGGAGGCGGTGCTCCCGCGCACGGCCGGCGCGTCGCGGGTGGCCATCGCCACCGAGAACGTCCCGAACATGGTCGGGCAGATGTCGGGCGCATTGGCGTCGGCGAACCTCAACATCGCCAACCTGCTCAACAAGTCGCGCGGTGAAGTAGCCTATGCGCTGATCGATGTCGATGGCGACATCCCGGACGCGGTGCTGAAGTCGCTGCGCGCCATTCCCGGCGTGTTGTCGGTGCGTCGCGTGGGAGCCTGAGGTAACGCGCCCATGACCCGGCCACCGCCCGACTCGCCCGACCGCGCCAAGCTCAAGGTGCACAAGGAACGCGCAGCCACCGACGATGCGCCGGCGATGCTCGCCGCGGGCATCGTCGCGCACGTCGGCATTGCCGACGCCGAGGGGCCGGTGGTGATCCCGATGACGTATCACTATGACCCGGCCACCCCGGGTGAGCTGTACCTGCACGGGGCGCATTACAGTCGCCTGATGCAGGCGGTGGCCAGCGGCGAGCGCGTCTGCGTGACCGTCACCATGGCCGACGCGCTGGTGTACTCCAAGACCGCGCTCAATCACTCGGTGAACTACCGCAGCGTCGTCTGCTTTTGCCGCGCCGCTGCCGTGCAGCCAGGCGCCGACCGGCAACGGGAGCTGCTGCACGGGATGATCGCGCGGTACTTCGCGGGGCGCGCCATGGGTGCCGACTACGCCGAGATTTCCGAGAAGGAAATGGCCGCGACGGCGTTCGTGTCGCTGACCATCGAGTCGATCAGCGCGAAGCGCCGCACCGGCGGCTCCAAGGGACCTGGCGACGAGGACCCGGCCGTGCCCGGGACGGCCGGGGTGGTGGAACTGCGGCCGGGGGCCTGACAGCGCGACTGTCCCCCGACCCGCCAAACCTCGGCTCGCTGGTGTACTTTTCCCGGGTTCGGAGGATGGACCCCCAAACCCAGGTACGCACGTGAGCACGGAGATCCCTCGCCGGGACTTCATTAGAGACATGGTGGCCGACGATCAGGCGGCCAACAAGTTCGGCCGGCCCATCTGCACGCGGTTCCCGCCCGAGCCCAATGGCTACCCGCACATCGGCCACGCCAAGTCCATCTGCCTGAACTTCGGCGTCGCCCGCGAGTTCGGCGGTCGCGTGCACCTGCGCTTCGACGACACCAATCCGTTCACCGAAGACATCAAGTACGTCGAGGCGATCAAGAAGGACATCGAGTGGCTCGGCTTCCAGTGGGACGCCGAGTATTACGCCAGCGACTACTTCGAGCAGTTGTACGACATCGCCGTCCGCCTGGTCAGCCAGGGCAAGGCCTACGTCGACAGCGAGACGGAAGACGAGATTCGCGCGCATCGCGGCACGGTGACTTCGGCGGGCACGCCCAGCGCGTACCGCGACCGCACCGTCGCCGAGAACCTCGACCTGCTCGCGCGCATGAAGGCGGGCGAGTTTGCCGACGGGGCGCACGTGCTGCGTGCCCGGATCGACCTCGCGCACCCCAACATGATCATGCGCGACCCGCTGCTGCTGCGCATCCGTCATGCCGCGCACTACCGTCGCGGCGATGCGTGGTGCATCTACCCGCTCTACGATTACGCCCACGGCCTCAGCGACGCCATCGAGGGCATCACGCACTCGCTGTGCACGCTGGAGTTCAAGGACAACAAGGACATCTACGACTGGCTGGTGCGCGAGGCGGGGTTCGAAAAGCCGCCCGAGCAGACCGAGTTCGCGCGCCTCGTGCTCGATTACACGGTGGTGAGCAAGCGCAAGCTGCTGCGGCTCGTCGATGAGGGGCACGTGACGGGGTGGGACGACCCGCGCCTGCATACGCTGGCCGGCATCCGCCGGCGCGGCGTGACGCCCGAGGCGGTTCGCGCGTTCGCCGACGGCGTCGGCGTGGCCCGCAAGCCGGCACGCACCGAGATGGCGGCCTACGAGCACGCCGTGCGCAGCGACCTCAACATGCGCGTGCCGCGCGCGCTGTGCGTGACGAAGCCCCTCAAGGTCGTGATCACCAACTACCCCGAAGGCGCGGTGGACGAGCTCGAGGCGTCATACTATCCGCACGACGTGCCGCTGACGGGCTCGCGCAAGGTGCCGTTTACGCGCGAGCTGTACATCGAGCGCGACGACTTCATGGAAGACCCGCCGAAGAAGTTCTACCGCCTGGCCCCGGGGCGCGAGGTGCGCCTGCGCTATGGCTACTTCATCACCTGCCGGGACGTCATCAAGGGCGCGGATGGCATCGTGGCGGAACTGCACTGCACCTACGATCCCGAGACGCGCGGCGGCAATGCGCCCGACGCCCGCAAGGTGCAGGGGACCATTCACTGGGTGTCGGCGGCGCACGCGGTGGACTGCGAGCTGCGCCTGTACGACAAGCTGTTCGCGATCCCCGACCCGGACGACGTGCCCGACGGCAAGGACTTCACGTCGGTGCTCAACCCGGAGTCGCTCATCGTGCTGAAGGGCGCCAAGGTGGAGCCGAGCGTGGCCAATGACGCCATTGGCACGCGCTACCAGTTCGAGCGCACTGGGTACTTCGTGTCCGACGAGGACTCGCGGCCCGGGGCGCTGGTGTTCAACCGCACGGTGACGCTGCGGGATTCGTGGGAAAAGGAGAAGGCGAAGCCATGAATTTTCACATCGGCATCATGGGCAACCTCTTCTCCGGGAAGACGACGCTCATGAACGCGCTCGCCGCGCCGCCGTACCGGCGCGAGCTGCAGCTGCTCATCGACCACGCCGACACGTACGCGTTCAGCGAGCGCGTGGAAAAGGGTTCGCTCACCGACGAGTGCCTGGCCCTGTTCTACCAGGACCGGGTGGCGAACATCTTTCCCACCGAGACGGCGTTCCTGCACATGCGCGTGCTGCAGCAGCGCGAGATCCGGCACCTGATGACGCGCGAGCAGAAGAGCGGCGTGCTCGTGCTCGAGGACCGGCCGTTCCTCGACGGCCCGGAGGTGTTCGTCAAGCGCATGATCGCCGCCGGCGAGATGGCGCCGGCACACGCGCGCCTCTACAACACGCTCCTGCGTGAGACGCTGCAGCACGAGCGCATTCGCCTGCCCGACCTCACGGTCTACCTGCGCACCGAACCGGCGCTGCTCGAGAAGCGGCGCGCCTCGCGCGCGGCCGCGGGCGACGAGTATGCCCGGACGATCACCGAGGAGTACCTGCAGGAAATCCACGGCTGCTACGAGGCGCTGTCGGCCAACTGGCGCGGCACCCTGCGCAAGTATCAGGAGGTGGCCATCGTGCCGCCCGACGCCGACATCGTGACGCTCCCAGCCGAGATCGACATGCACGATCACCCCGATTACGTGCACGTGGCGGCGGGGACCATTCGCGAAAAGGTGCGCCGCATGATCGCGGCGAGGAAGCTGACCTCGTGAGCGGCGAATCCGGACGCATCCTCCAGGTGCGGGAGGATCCCGACATCAAGCGCCACGAGATTGCGAGCCGCCTCACCAACGTCGAGCGCCGGCTGCTCACGTACCTCGCGCGCAACCAGACGCTGATCGCCTGCGTG
The DNA here is from genome assembly GCA_964355025.1 of uncultured Gemmatimonas sp. Taxonomy (GTDB): domain Bacteria; phylum Gemmatimonadota; class Gemmatimonadetes; order Gemmatimonadales; family Gemmatimonadaceae; genus PNKL01. The sequence goes on from CAYHCW010000204.1 coordinate 4,822, forward strand.
GGCAATATTGGCGCCGGCAAGAGCTCGCTCGTGAAGCTGCTGGCGTACAGCACGGGCATGAACGCGCTCTTCGAACTTCCGGATGAAGGGTTCGAGGACCACGTGGCGCAGAACGCCTCGCTGTACCCGCTGCTCGCGACCGCCAAGAACTCGGCCAAGCGCACGCTCGGGCGGTACTACGGCGCCATCAACGACTTCATTGTCGCGCAGGGCGCCGAGGCGACTGGGAGTCCGGCCCTCGCCTCGGCCAAGCGGCACGTCGAGCAGGCCGCGCTGGACATCCAGCACGCCTACCTGGACCTCCGCAAGATGCAACTGCAGGCCATGCCGCACCTGCTGGCCTCCACGTGCATCGACGGTTCGCCGCTGGCCGACCGCTTTGCCTTTTGCGAGGTGCTGCACCGCGACATGGACGAGCCGTACCTCACCGCGTCCGCGTTGAAGATCATCGATGCGCGGCTGGAGGAGGAGTTCCGGCCGCTGGTGCGTCCGGGGCTGCTGGTGATCCTCAAGAGCCCGGTGGACAACCTGGTGCGCAACATTCGCGACCGTCAGCGCGACGAGGAATCGGCGGGCGATGCCGAGGTGCCCGAAGGACTGTTGCGGCTGGTCCGCGCGCTCAATCCGCGCTATGAGGAGTTTGTGCCGAACCTGCGCGCCAGCGGGTGGTACCGCGGGCCGGTGCTGGAAATCGACGTCAGCAAGATCGATTTCGTCTCCAACGTGCGGCACCTGATCGCGGTGTACGAGGGGATCGAGTCACTGCTGGTGCCCAAGGAGTTCCGCGGCTGAGTTGGGATCCGTGGCGTCAATTGCTTGAACTGCTTCAGCACGGAGCAACCGAGTTCAACAAATTGCAAATCCCAGCCCAAGGCTCGGTTTCTTTCAACACGGAGACCGGAGATAACGGAGGGCCACGGAGTACGGCCACTGCTTTTCTTGGGGGCTTGTGCGGACGGTACTGTCCGCCGAGCCCCTTTGAATTTTTGTTGTACTCCGCGGCCCTCCTTTTCCTCCGTGTTTATCAAAACTCAGATCCCAGCCTCAGGCTCGGGTTCTTTTAACACGGAGACCGGAGCTTCACAGAGG
>CAYHCW010000205.1:0-5894 GCA_964355025.1 uncultured Gemmatimonas sp.
CAGGCGTTTCTCGAGGGCGCCAACGACGTCCCGGTGGCGGCGCTGAAGCGCGCGATGGACGAGGCCAGCGCCCGGCTGGAGTTCGAGCGGGCGGCGTCACTGCGCGACAAGATCGAGCGGCTGGAGTCGCTGCGCGCGCAGTTCGCGCGGCTGCGCTTTGCCGTGGAATCGCTGTCGTTCGTGTACACGCCGGGCGCGGTGCACGGCGACGACGTGAGCTACGTCATCCGGCGGGGACGGGTGCGGGCCGTGGAGCCCGCCCCCCGCACCGCCGAGCAGCGCCGCGCATTCGACACCCGGGTGAGCCAGATCTTCGCCCCGATGGAGCGCACCGATGGCACCGTGCCCAGCCACGAGATCGACGAGCTGTTGCTCGTGAGCAGCTGGTTCACGCGCTTTCCCGGGGAGTTCGAGCGGACGAGCGCCTTTGCGCCGGCCGCCTCCTCCCGCACGGCGTAGCGCGTCGCAGGGTATTCCACGACACCGCAGGGCAGCTTGTTCCTATGGCGCGGCGCCCTTGAGCCGCTCCAAATTCTCTCCATCGCGAGTGAAACCCGCACTGAGGGAGAGGCATGGAACGGTCCGACATCCAGCAACGCGTCCAGAGGGTGGTGGCGTCCGTCCTCGGCATCGACCCCAGCGAAATCACCCCCGCGTCCAATTTCGTCTTCGACCTGGGCGCGGACTCGATGAAGAGCGTCGAGCTCATCGCCGGGTTCGAGGAGGAGTTCGACCTGGAGATGGATGAGGACAAGGCGCGCGCGGTCCAGACCGTCGAGGGCGCGGTCGATTTCATCGCGGAGCATTTTCGGTAGCCCCCACTCGGCATTCGACATTCGGGAGGCGTCATGTCCGACCCCGCCGGCAGGGGCCCGGAACGGCTGGAACCCATCTTTGCGCCGCGCTCCGTCGCGGTGGTCGGGACGACGCGCGTCCCCGGCACGGTGCCGTACGACATCTTCGCCAACATCCTGCGCGACCGGTTCCAGGGGACGATCTACCCCGTCAGCCCGCGGGAGCGCTCCATCGCCGGCGTGCGGGCGTACAAGTACGTGCTCGACATCCCGGACCCGGTGGACCTCGCCGTCATCGTCTTTCCGAGCAGTGTGGTGAACCTGGCGCTCGAGCAGTGCGGTCAGAAGGGCGTGAAGGGGATCATCATCATCAGTGCCGGTTTCAAGGAAGTGGGCGGGGCGGGCCTCGAGCGTGAAGAGGAGATCAAGCGGATCGCGGCGAAGTACGACATGCCGCTCATCGGCCCGAATTGCCTGGGGGTCATCAACACCGATCCGGCCGTTCACCTCAATGCCTCCTTTGCCCGCCGCATGCCGCGCGAGGGGTCCATCGGATTCCTGTCGCAAAGCGGGGCGCTCTGCACGGCGGTGCTCGACTACGCGCACGCCAAGCACATCGGGTTCTCCAAGTTCATCTCGTTCGGCAACAAGGCGGACATCAGCGACATCGACCTGATGCTCTACCTCAAGGATGATCCGGCGACGAAGGTCATCCTGATGTACCTCGAGGAAATGACCGACGGCGCCCGGTTCATGGAGGCCGCCCGCCGCGTGATCCACGAGTCGGGGAAGCCCGTGCTGGTCCTCAAGTCGGGGCGCACGCGCGAGGGGGCATCGGCCGCCGCATCGCACACCGGCTCGCTGGCCTCGAGCGACGACATCGTGGACGCCGCGCTGAAGCAGGCGGGCGTGATTCGGTGCCAGACCATCGAGGAGATGTTCAACAACGCCATCGCGCTCACCTACCAGCCGCTGCCGCGGGGCCGGCGCGTGGCGATCATCACGAACGCCGGCGGACCGGGCGTCCTGACGACCGATGCCGCCATCCAGGAGCATCTCTCGCTGGCGCAGTTTTCCGAGCGCACGCGCGACATCTTCAAGAAGTCGCTCCCGGTGACGGCCAACATGAAGAACCCCGTCGACGTGATCGGCGACGCGCGCGCGGACCGCTACCGCGTGGCCATGGGTGCCGCACTCGACGACGAGAACGTGGACGGCGCCCTGGTGATCCTCACCCCGCAGTCGATGACCGACATCGACACGATCGCGGAAGAGGTGTGCAACGTCGCGAGCCGCTCCTCGAAGCCGACCTACGCCTCGTTCATGGGCGAGACCGACGTGGCCTCGGGCATTGCGATCCTCCAGCGGCGGAACATCCCGCACTACATCCTGCCGGAATCGATGTGCCGTGCCTTCGCGCGGGCGGACGATTTCCGGCGCGAGTGCGCCCGGCAGCACGAGTCCGTCCCGCATTGTGAGGACGTCGACCGTGCGGCGGCCGCGGCAGTTTTGGCGGCCGCTCACGCCGCAGGGCGCACGTACCTGCCGCAGTCCGAAGCGTTCGCCGTGCTCTCTGCCTATGGCATCCCGACCCTGCCCGGTTGCCTGGCGGCATCCGCGACCGAGGCGGCGGAATGCGCGGCTGCTGTGGGATTCCCCGTGGCCATGAAGGTCGAGTCGGACGACATCGTCCACAAGTTCGACATTGGCGGCGTCGTGCTCGATGTGCAGACCCCCGACGAAGCGGCCCGGGCCTTCGAGCGCATCGTCGCCAAGGCGCACACGGCAATGCCCGGCGCCCGCGTGAAGGGCGTGTACGTGCAGCAGATGTCCGGACGCGGCGAGGAAGTGATCCTCGGGGTGAAGCGCGACCCGGCGTTCGGACCGGTGATCCTGTTCGGGCTCGGCGGGCTCTTTGTCGAGATCTTCCGGGACGTCAGCTTTCGCGTGGCGCCGGTTCCCCCTGATGTCGTGCGCGAGATGATCCGGGAGATCCGGTCGTATGGAATCCTCGCCGGCGCGCGCGGCCGCCCCGTCCGCGACATCGACGCGGTCGCCGACTGCCTGCAACGGCTGTCGCAGCTGGCCGTGGAATGCCCCCTGATCAAGGAACTCGACATCAACCCTCTCATCGTCCGCGACGCCGGCCAGGGATGTGCCGTGGCCGACGCGCGGATCCTGCTGTAATCGACCGGAGACGACGTACCCATGCGGATCATCATTCACGACACCTACGACGCCCTGGGCAAGTGGACCGCCCATCACATCGCGGCACAGATCAACGCCTTCAAGCCGACGAAGGAGCGCCCATTCGTCCTCGGCCTTCCCACCGGCTCGTCGCCCATCGGCACGTACCAGCACCTGGTGAGCCTGCACCAGCAGGGGAAGGTGTCGTTCAAGCACGTCATCACGTTCAACATGGACGAGTACGTCGGGCTGCCGGAGGATCACACGGAGAGCTACCACTACTTCATGTGGCACCATCTGTTCAGCCACATCGACATCGCGCCCGAGAACGTGAACATTCTCAATGGCAACGCGAAGGACCTGGAGAAGGAGTGCCTCGACTACGAGGAACGCATCCGCAAGGTGGGCGGCATCCATCTCTTCCTCGGCGGCATCGGCCCCGACGGACACATCGCGTTCAACGAGCCCGGGTCGTCACTCTCGTCCCGCACCCGCATCAAGACGCTGACGATGGACACGCGGATCGCCAACTCGCGCTTCTTCGGCGGCGATTTCAATGAGGTCCCGAAGACTGCGCTCACCGTCGGCGTGGGGACGGTGATGGACGCCGAGGAGTTGATCATCATCGTAAGCGGCTATTCCAAGGCACGGGCGCTGCAGAAGGTGGTCGAAGAGGGCGTGAACCACATGTGGACCGTCTCGATGCTGCAGCTGCATCGCCACGGCATGATCGTGTGCGATGATGCCTCGACCTCCGAGCTCAAGGTGGGAACGGTGAACTACTTCAAGGACATCGAAGCGGACCACCTGTTCCTCCCGACGCTGTAGGGGGAGCGTGCGATGACCCATCGGCCTCTGACGGCAGACGAGGTCCGCCGCCTGGAACAGCAGGGATGCCGGTCGGACGCATGGACATCGGTGAGCGTGCTTCCGGACATCGACCTTGGCCGGGTGCGTGACGTCGAGTTGCGCGGCACGGTGCGGCTGGGTTCCAATCGCGGAACCGTGCAGGTCGACGGCGTGGCGCTGCCGTGCGGCATCTCGCACGCCATCCTCGTGGACTGCGACGTGGGCAACGACGTCCGCATCGACCGCATCGGGTCTGTGGTGTCGCACGTGATCGTCGAAGACGGCGCCGTGCTGCAGGATGTGGACGCGCTGACTGCTGACGCCGGTGCCGCTTGCGGTGCCGGCACCGAGATTGAGACCGTCAATGAAGCGGGCGGGCGCGTGGTGCGGCTCGTGCCGCTTCTCACGGCGCAGACGGCCTGGCTTCAGGCCTTCCGGCTGCACGACCCCAAGGTCGCCAGTGCGATCTTCGCGGCGATCGAGCGATCGGTGGACGATGCGAAGGCGTCTCGTGTTCGGGTGGGCGCCGGCGCGCACGTGCTGCACTGCGGACCGATCTGCAATGTGCAGATTGGGCCCGCCGCCGTGGTTCGGGGCACGAGCTGGCTGGAGGATGGTACGATTCTCAGCTGCCCCGAGCATCCAACGCTGGTGGGCGAGGGCGTCCAGGCGCGGCACTTCATCATCGCGGAAGGCGCGGCCATCAGCGGAGGCGCCCTGCTGGAGAAGGTGTTCATAGGCCAGGCGGTGAAACTGGGGAAGCAGTTCTCCGCGGAGAACTGCCTGTTCTTCGCCAACTGCGAGGGGTTCCACGGCGAGGCCGTTTCCATTTTCGCCGGGCCATACACCGTCACGCACCACAAGTCGACGCTCCTCATCGCTGCGCAGTTCTCCTTCTACAATGCCGGGTCGGGGACGAACCAGAGCAATCACATGTACAAGCTCGGTCCCGTGCATCAGGGACTGTTCGAGCGCGGCTGCAAGACCGGGTCATCGTCATACGTGCTGCACGAGACCCACGTGGGCGCGTTCAGCGTGGTGATTGGCAAGCACTACACGAACATCAACACGCCCGACCTGCCCTTCTCGTACATCCACGAAAGCGACGGGCACTCGGAGATCGTGCCGGGCATGACGTTGTTTTCCGTGGGTACGGTGCGCGACGGGGAGAAATGGCCCAAGCGCGACGGCCGCAAGGCACCCGTCAAGCGCGACCGCATCGTGTTCGACGTCTTTTCGCCCTTCACGGTCGAGAAGATGCGGGTGGGACGCGACCGGCTCCTTGCCCTGCAGGAGTCGACGCCGAAGGAGAAGACTTCCGTCGCCGTCGGCGGCGTCGTCGTCAAGCGGCTGCTGCTGCGTCGCTGCGCGAAGTACTACGCGCTCGCGGTCTCGCGGTACCTCAACGGCAAGGTGCTGGAGCGGATCGAAGCGGCGGCGAGTACCGCCTCGACGTGGAGCCTCGTGCAGGAGTCCCTGGACGCGCCGCGTACGCTCACGCAGCCGCTGGAGTGGACGGACATGGCCGGGCTTCTCGTGCCGGTCGAGCGCCTGCGGGCACTGGAGGAGCGACTCGCCGCTTCCGCGTTTGGCACCCACGAGGAGATCGCGGCGGCCATTGATGTGCTCGCCGATTCGTATTGCGCCGATGAGTGGCAGTATGTCTGCGCCGCCTTCGAGGGCGAATACCGGGTGTCGCCGAATGCGATGAGCAAGGAGCAGGCCCTGGCGGCCGTGCAGGCGTACGCCGGCGCAGCATCGGCCCTGCACGGGATGATTCTCGACGATTCGCAGCGCGAGTTCGACGCGTTCGCCCGCATCAGCTACGGGCTGGGCATGACCGACGAGGAACGCGCGCTCGACTTCGCGACCGTTCGCGGAAGCGCCGAGTCCAATGGCGTGGTGCAGAAGCTGGTGAAGGAGAAGGCGGAGCTGGAGCAGCGCCGGGTGCGGCTGGAGGGGTTGATCGGGGGGTTATAGACGGCGGTGACCGCAATCCTGCAATCGTACCCTACTCGGGCCTCCTCCCCATGGTCCACGGCGCCCCTGCGGCATCGAGCGCCC
>CAYHCW010000206.1:0-5863 GCA_964355025.1 uncultured Gemmatimonas sp.
GATGGACTCGACGTCGAGGTGGTTGGTGGGTTCGTCGAGCACCAGCAGGTTGGCGCGCGAGAGCGTGATCATCGCGAGGGCGAGTCGCGACCGCTCGCCGCCCGAGGCGGTATCGGTGCGGCGCTGCACGGTGTCTCCGGAAAAGCCGAAGGCACCCAGCAGGCCCTGCACCTGCCCGCGCGTCCAGAGCGGGCGGAGGCTGGCCACCACGTCGTACACCGTGGTGCCCATGGGCACCTGGGCAAGGTCCTGCCGGAAGTGCGCGGCGGTGATGGAGCCACCGAGCCGCGCTTCGCCGGCCGTTGGAGTGCGTTCGCCGAGGATGGTGCGCAGGAGCGTCGACTTGCCCGCGCCATTGGGGCCGACGATGGCCACCACGTCGCCGCGCATGGCCGTGGCGTGAAAGTCGCGCACAAGGGTGCGGCCCTCGACGGCAACGTCGAGCTGGTCGCAATAGACCACGCGATCGCCGCCGCGTTCCTTGACGTCGAGGGAGAAGACCATGGCGTCACCCTCGCCCGGCGGCGGAGTGAGGCGCGGCAGGCGCGACAATAACTTGCGGCGTCCCTGGGCCTGCTTGGTGTTCTGCCCCGCCATGTTGCGGCGGATGAAGTCCTCTTCCTTGGCGATGAACTTCCGCTGCTGGTCGACCTGTCGCTCGAGCGACAGGCGCCGTTCGGCGCGCTGCAGTACGAACGCCGAGTAGCCGCCGCGGTACGTCACCGTGGTGCCGGCTTCGACGTGGAGCACGTGGTCCACGACCTCGTCGAGGAAGGCGCGGTCGTGGCTGACGATCAGCACGGTGCCACGGCGCTCGAGGAGGTAGTTCTGCAGCCACTCGGTGGTTTCGAGGTCGAGGTGGTTGGTCGGTTCGTCGAGCAGGAGCACGTCGGCGGGAGAGACGAGCTGGGCGGCGAGGCCCACGCGGCCGCGTTCGCCGCCGCTGAGCACGGCGAGCTTCTTGACCTTTGCTTCCTCGGCGTCGAAGCCGAGTCCCTGCAGTACGGCGTCGACCTTGGCGTGGAACTCGTAGCCCCCTTCGTGGGCAAAGTGCTCCATGTCGTGGCCGTAGCGGTCGAGGGCGGCGGCATCGGGGTGGTTGCCCATTTCGGCGAGGCGGTTGGCCTGCTCGTGCAGCGATGCCTCGAGCGCGATGAGCGAAGCGAAGGGCTGGGCGGCCGCCTCCCAGACCGTGACGGCCTCCCCAAAGTCGCGATTCTGGTCCATGAGCGACACGCGAACGCTGCCGGCGCGTGACACGGCGCCGGCCGTCGGGCGTTGTTCGCCCGTGAGGAGCCGGAAGATCGTCGTCTTGCCGGCGCCGTTGCGGCCAATGATTCCCCACCGCTCGCCCTCGGCGACGGTGAAGGAGACATCACGGAGCAGGGTGGTGGCGCCGAACTCAACGCTCACGCCCGCGAAGGAAAGCTGGGTCACGGGGGTAATTTAACCCGATGGCAGAGGGTGCTGGTCACCGCGGGGCGGGGAATCGCTATCTTACTGCTGAAACAGGGACAGGACGTACGTGGGAACACCGCTGGGAGTCGGCGGTAGAAGCTGACGCCCGGCCGGCGCCAGATCTCCCCTCACCGTGTGGAGTCGTCATGATCGCAGGCGCCGCAGTCGCGTTCGTCATTTCCCTCGGACTGGGTAGTCCCGACTCCTCAGGATTCGGTCCGCGCGTGGATGGGCTGCGCGTCGGCGTTGGAGCCGAGGTCGTGGCCCCGGACACCACGAAGCCGCGTCGCAGGGCCGTTCGGCTGAGCGAGGCGTACGCGACGCGGCGGAAGATTCACAAGCTGGCCTCGTGGGCAACGCTCCCGCTGTTTGTGGCGCAGTATGCGGCCGGCGACCAACTCTACAAGCACGGAGACGCGGCGCCGGACTGGGCCAGATCCTCCCACGGCGTGCTGGCCGGAGCGGTTGCCGGCCTCTTTGCCGTCAACACATTCACCGGGTCGCTCAACTGGTGGGAGACGCGCGGCCAGACCGACGGGCGCACGTGGCGCACCGTGCACTCGGCGCTGATGCTGCTGGCAGACGCCGGTTTTGCCGCGACCGGCGTGCTGGCCGACGAGGCTGAGGACTCTGGCGACAAGCGCACGCTGCATCGCACGGTGGCGGTGACTTCGATGTCGGTGGCGATGGTGTCGTACGTGATGATGCTGAAGCCGCTGCGGAGAGACTGAGATGCCATTGCTCGAGACACTCGAACTGGTCGTGAAACCGTGGGCAAAGTTCTATGCCAAGTCGTCGCCCACGCAGAACGTGGTGTTGTTCATGCACATCGCGGGCATGCTGGGTGGCGGCGGGCTGGCCATCGCGGCCGACCGCGCCATGTGGAAGGCGCGTACCGCGTCGGACGAGGTGCGCAACCGTCTGCTGGCTGAGGTGGAGCACATTCATCGTCCAGTGATCATCGGCATTGGGATGTCGGCCTTGTCGGGCGTGCTGATGACAACGGCCGACCTCGGCGAGTTTGTGACGTCGCCGGTCTGGTGGGGCAAGATGGTGCTTTTTGCACTGCTGCTGGCGAACGGCGCGTGGCTGCAGTCGATCGAACGCGGAGCGCAGAGGGCGCCGGCCAGCATGCCGGCGGCCTGGAAGACGCTTGTCGTGTCATCCCGCCTCAGCTACACGCTCTGGTTTGCCGTTGCGCTGGGCGGCGTGCTCCTCACGAACATCTGACCACATACGACCCCCGACCGACATGAGCGCAAATGATTGTGCGGGCGACTGCATTGTCGCCCGTCGCACCTTCCTGAAGGACGTGTCCATCTTTGCCGCAGCGCTGGTGACTGCCGGGCTGGCGCCGCGCGCGGCTGCCGGCGCGCCGAGCCCGATTCGTGCGCTCGCGCGAACGCTCACGGACGTGCGCTATCCGATTCCATCCAAGGATGGCGTGCGGTTCGACGACGAGAATGAGGTGATCCTGGTGCGCTTCACAGGCCACGTCTACGCCTTTGCGTTATCGTGTCCGCACCAGAACACGGCCCTGAAGACCGACCCCGCGGGCGACGGCTTCCGGTGCACCAAGCACGAGTCCCGGTACAAGTTCGACGGCCAGTACATCTCGGGTCGGGCGACGCGCAACATGGACCGATTCGCCATTCGCCGTGAGGGCGGCGTGGTGGTGGTGGACGTGGCGAAGTACTACGAGTCCGATTCCGAGCCCACGCAGTGGGCCGGCGCGGTGATCACCGTCTGACGGAGGCTCCCCCGATGGCAGATGCCCGTTCGTGTGACCAGTCCTGCGCCCTCGGGCGCCGCCAATTCCTCGGGGCCGCCGCGCTGACGGCGCTGGCCTTGCTGGAGACGGCGTGCGGTGACGGAGAAATTGGCGGCACCGGGCCGGACGACGAGAACACCACCAGTGGCGGCACGCTGGTGGTCGCCGTTGCGAGCTTTCCGGCGCTTGCCAACGTGGGTGGCGCGGCGAAGGTTGATGGGGGCAGCGGGTCGCCCGTGGCGCTGGTGCGCACGAGCGCCACGGCGTTCAGCGCGTTCTCGCTCGTCTGCACGCACGAGGGCACGACGGTGAACCTCACGGCGAACGGGTTCCTGTGCCCCAATCACGGCGCGCGGTTCTCCAGCGCCGGCATCTGGCAAGGCGGGCAGGTGACGTCGAACTTGAAGACGCTGGTGGCGACGTTCAATGCGGGGGCGGGGACAGTAACGGTTAGCAGATAACGACAGAGTACGACAGAATACGACAGAGTACGACAGAGGCGCCCGCGAGGATCTTCGCCGGCGCCTCTGTCGTATTCTGTCGCACTCTGTCGTCTTCTGTAGTCCTCTACCCCAGCGACAACTCAGGACACAAGACTCCGTTTTCCATCGCCCGTTCGGCGACGGCCTTGAGTCGGGCGTCCTGGTTGCGCGAGAGCGCGCGCACGGCGCGCCGGCCGCGCCGCGCCGCCGCCGCGACGAACAACCGCGCGCAGTCGAGGTCGGACGCCACCTTCGACTCGTCGCCGCCGGCCGCCTCGAGGGCGGCTGATGCGCGCGAGAGCGTACACACCGACATGAAGATGTCGATGGCGGCGTTGGCCAGCCGCTCCTGGTGGAACTGCTTCTCAATGATCTCCTTGCCGTGCGTCATCAACAAGCTCTCCACGGCGAGGGCGAGATCGTGGATGACCTCGGCCACCTGTTCGCCCTCGTCCTTGAGCGCGGGATGCACCTTGGTGAACTCGGGCTTCACCAGCTGCCGCTTGGCGCGGCCGGCGATGTACGAGCCAATCGCGCCGATGGACTGCAGTGGGGTCTTGAACGCCTTGCCGATGGCCTTGAGCCGTTCGCCGGGCTGCTGGAGCGCCGAGAGCGCCACCAGTGCGCGCAGGATCTCGTTGGTGCCCTCGAAGATCATGTTGATGCGGGCGTCGCGCACGAACTGCTCGTACGGATACTCCTTGGAGTAGCCGATGCCGCCGGCAATCTGCAGCGCTTCGTGCGCCGTGCGGTTCGCCAGCTCCGAGGCGAAGATCTTGCAGCACGCCGTCTCGAGCGAGAAGTCGACGCCACCGCGGTCGACCATCGCCGCCGTCACCATCCAGGCGGCGTCCGACGCATAGCAGTCCACCGCCACCGACGCGAACTTGCGCTGGATCATCTCGAACGACCCAATGGGCCGTCCGAACTGCTCGCGCTGCTTGGCGTACTCCAGCGCGTGCCGCATCATCACGCGCGTGCCCTGCGTCGAGCCGGCGGCGAGGCCCAAGCGCCCCGAGTTGAGGATCTCGAGGGCGATCTTGAAGCCGGCGCCGACATCGCCGAGGCGGTTCTCGACGGGCACCATCACGTTCTCGAACACCACGGAGCGCGTGTCCGACGCCTTGATGCCCATCTTTTGTTCGAGCTGGCCCAGCGAAATGCCGGGTGCGTGCGCGTCGACGATGAACGCCGTCACCCGCTGCTTCTTCTTGCCATCCACCTCCACCGGCACCTTGGCAAAGACGGTGAAGATGCCGGCATACCCGGCGTTTGAAATCCAGATCTTCGTGCCGTTCAGCACGTAGTGCGTGCCGTCGGCGCTCGGTACGGCCGTGGCGAGCATGGCCTGCGCGTCGGAGCCGGAGCCCGGCTCGGTGAGGCAAAAGGCCGCCATCGTCTCGGCGGTGGCGCACTTGGGCAGGAACCGCTGCTTCTGCTCCTCGGTGCCGAAGAGCATGATGCCCTTGCAGCCGATGGACTGGTGCGCGCCGAAATACACCGCGAGCGCCGGGTCGGTGGCGCCGACCTCGCCAAAGATACGGCTGAAGACCATCGCGCTCGCCCCGAAGCCACCGTACTCCTCGGGGATGTTGAGTCCCATCAGGCCCAACTCGGCCATCCCCGCGCGCGTGGCGTCGGTGAACTTGCCATCGTGGTCGTGCTTGGCCGCGTCCACGGTGTCCTTGGCCCAGCTGCGGAACGTGTCGAGGATCGCCGCCGCCGATTCCTTGTCGGCCGCGGACGGCTCGGGGAAGGGGAACACCAGGTCCTCGCGGATTTCGCCCGAGAAGATGGCCTTGGTGAACGACGGGTTATGGTCGGGATCGGCGAGGTGCGGTGCGTTGGACACGGTGACTCCCTAGCGTTCGAGCTTGAATCCGGGGTCGAGCGGCGGACGCTGCGGGGCATTCGCCGCCGTCCATCCTGTAAGGTACATCCACTGCGCCATGCGGGTCAGCTTGGCCGTGTCGATGTTCTTGGCCTCGTCGCGCGGCGTGTGGTAATCGCTGTGCAGCGTCGTGGTGAAGTAGATGGCGGGCACGTTGAGCCGCGCGTACGGCATGTGGTCGGAGCGGAAGTAGAAGCCCTCCGGGTGCGTCGGCCGGTCCCACGTGGAGTCGATGACGAACTTCCCCACCACCGTGTTGGC
>CAYHCW010000207.1:0-5859 GCA_964355025.1 uncultured Gemmatimonas sp.
GCGTCGACAATTTCCGTCGTGGCATGCGTGCCATCGCGTCGCTGTTTGAACACCTGGCTCCGGCGCGTTGAGTCGTACGCTCGGGACGCTGTTGTATGACGGGGCTGCGCGCGTGGCGCGCAGCCTGCCGCACTTTCGCGGCAAGTGGCAGGTCGTTGACTCCCTGCACCGCGCGTTGCTGCCGCTGCGCAGCGCGGAAGACGACCTGCGCACCGTCCGCATGAAGGACGGCAGCCTGATGACGTGGAGCCTGCGCGACCCCGCCGAGGGACGCGCCGTCTGGCTGGGCATGTGGGACGACGACATACGAAATGCGGTCTTCGCGCGCCTCACGACGGGGGCCGTGGTGCTAGACATCGGCGCGAGCGTCGGTGCCTGGACGGTACCGATGGCGCGGCGGCTGGGCACCGCCGGCTGCGTGTACGCATTCGAGCCGGTGCCGGCAAATCGTGCGCGCCTGGAACGCGCGGTCTCGGCCAACAGCCTCGGCAACGTCCGCATTTCCGCGATGGCGTTGGGCGACGGCTCGCGGCAGGTGGACATGTGGCTCAGGTCGTCGCAGACGGGCGCCGACACCGGGACCGCGGCCATCGTCGCGGCGGGCACCGGCCACCTCACGGTCTCGATGTGCCCGTTGGATGACTGGTGCGCCGAGCAGGGTTTGCAGCGCCTGGACTTCATCAAGCTCGATGTCGAGGGCGCCGAGTTCTTCGTGCTCGCCGGCGCGGAGCGCGTGCTGGCGCGCTTTCGACCGCTCATCCTTGCGGAGTTCGATGAGTACTGGATCTCGACGCACGGACGAACGGCGGCGGATGTCACGGATTGGGCACGCACCCACGACTACCGGATGCTGCGATGGAAGCGACGTCTCAGGCGCTTTGAGCCGTCGGATGCTCCCGGCGGCGAGGACATACTGCTCGTTCCGGCCGAGCGGACGTAAGACGAAAGGGCACGAGACGCTGGTCTCGTGCCCTCGGGTCGTTCCCGCGTCGCCGGCCTACAATCCGGCCAGCAGCGCGTCGTTGTTGGTGGTGCTGGCGATGCGCTTGATGAGCCACTCCATGCCCGCCTGCGGCGGCATCTGCTGCAGGCCGCGTCGCAGCGTGTAGATGGCGTCGAGCTGCCCCAGCTTGTAGAGCTTCTCCTCGCGCCGCGTGCCCGAACTCGCCACGTCGAACGCCGGGAAGATGCGCTTTTCGGCGAGCGAGCGGTCGAGCTTGATCTCGCAATTGCCGGTGCCCTTGAACTCCTCGAAGATCACGTCGTCCATGCGCGAGCCCGTTTCCACGAGCGCCGTGGCGATGATCGTCAGCGAGCCGCCGCCGTGTTCCGGCGCAATGTTGCGCGCCGACCCGAAGAACGCCTTCGGCTTGGCCATCGCCGCCGAATCGAGGCCGCCGGACATCGTGCGGCCGGTGCCGCGCTCGGCGGTGTTGTGGGCGCGGGCCATGCGGGTGAGCGAGTCGAGCACGATGACCACGTCCCGGCCCAGCTCCACCAGGCGTCGCGCCCGCTCGAGGACTATTTCAGTGACTTCGACGTGACGGCTCGCCGGCATGTCGAAGGACGACGCAATCACCTCACCCACGCCCCACGAAATCGCCTCGCTGACCTCTTCGGGGCGCTCATCCACCAGCAGGATCAGGAGCGTCGCCTCCGCGTGCATGAGTGCGACCCCTTCGGTGATTGCCTGCAGGAGCATTGTCTTGCCGGCGCGGGCCGGGGCGACGATCAACGCGCGCTGGCCGTAGCCGATTGGCGCGATGAGGTCGATGGCGCGCCGCGTCAGCTCGGGGCCACCCTTGGCCTGACGTCCCGTCTCGAGCGTCAGGCGCCGTTCCGGATAACTGGCCGTGAGCGACGCAAAGTCCGGGCGGCGCATGGCATCGGCCGGAAGCTGACCATTGATCGAGAGGATCTCCACCGCCGTGATGCGTCCTCGATGATCTCGGCCGGTCGTGGCACGTACCTCGTCGGACTTGCGCAGCCCGTTTGAGCGGGCAAGATGGCCGGGAACGTGCGCATCGCCCTGCTCCTCGAGGTAACTGGCGCCGGCGCGCCGAATGAAGCCCGCGTCCCGTGTCGGGTCGTACCACCCGACCGTCTCGCCGTCCGCGACAATGGGTTGTGCCGGTGCTCCACCGCCGCCGCCACCCTGCGAGTTCGGTTCGCCGCCGCGGTTACGGCCGCGATGGCGACGTCCGCGTCGCCCTTCACGTCCTTCACGTCCTTCGCGTCCTTCGCGTCCTTCACGTCCTTCGCGGCGGTTGTCAGATCCCTGACGGCCGGCGCCGCCCGCTTCGGGCGCACCTCCGTCGGCCGCATTGGTGGGGGCGGAGAAAGCCGGTGCCGCCGATTCGGCGTCACCACCACTCGACTCGGACCCGGATGTCGGCTCGGTTGCCTCCGACGTTTCGGCCGGGGCGGCGTCGAGGTATGGATCGGCTTCTGCCGAGGTGGACTCCGGGGCGGACGGTCCGCGCGAGCGCGCAGGGCGCCCGCGACGGCGAGGACGACGATTCTCGCTCATGCGCTGAAAAATTGTGGTGAATCGAAACGCGGGGGCTCGAACCGCCGTGTTGCGGTCCGGCTGTACAAGGAGTGAACACTCCGACGGCTTCCTGCGGGACTAGAGTGGTTCGCTGCCTCCGCGAACCGAACGCGCCTCAGGCGCGTCAACCTGCAACGACACGTTCGCGGCGCTCGGCGCCGGAGTCGCTCGCCGCGTCAGCGCGGCGGAGGCGAACCTGTGCTGCTGCCGATCGCGCCAAGGGCGCCGACCGACCGACGTTGAGTATGGTGTGCGCGAACCAATCGCGCAACCCTTTTGGTTATTCGGCGGGGGCCTCGGGCGCCGAGACGTCGACCGCACGAAGCAGGTCGCGCAGGCGGCGCGTGTATGACACGATGCGATCGAGCCCGGCCGCCTGCTCGGGCGTCAGCCGGTCCATCTGCAACAACTGCGCTTCCGCCATCATCGCGGCCAGCACGTTGTTGCTCTCATGACGAGTTGAGGCAGTCATTGCCGGTCCGTCGACCGCCGCATTGCGGCAATCCGCGATAGATTTCCCACGCATGAACACGCCACCCAGCAGGGCGCTGGCGCAGCTCGCGTCCATCGTTGATGAGTATCGGCAGCACGCGAACCTCCCTCAACTGCTCGAGGGCCTCGCGGGCCTGGCCGCGGCCACCCCCACGGATGAGCTGTTCGCGGCGGCCGACGCGCACGCCGGCATTCCCGAAGTGCTCGGTCCGCTCATGGAGGCGATCGTTGACCGCGAGCCCGGCCACGCTCGCGCCCTTGTGCGCCTCGCCAACGCCTACTGGCTGACCGGACGAGGGCCGGACGTGGTCGGCGAACTCGCCTCGCGTGCGCTGGCCGCCGATCCTTCCCACCGTGGCGCGTGGCACCTCTGGGCCCTCACCGAGACGGATCCCCGCGCGCGCATGCAGCGCTGGCTTCAGGTGACCGAACGGTTCGCCGACGACGAACTCGCCAAGGCAAACCTTGCCGACAACGCCGCGAGCGTGGGGACCGCCGAGGATGATCCGGTGGCCCTCAGGCTCGCGCTCGACACGTTCGTCGAGCTGCGCCGCACCGCCACCCATCCGCAACAGGTGCAGGCACTCGACCAGGCCATCACCACCCTCCGGAACCGCCGATGAGTCACGACCATTCCGATGCCGGCTCGCTCGCCGAGTTCCGCGAGTTCCGCGAGCGCATGAACGAGCGCATCCTCGGCGAAGGCAACCTCGTCGTCAATCGCTTCTTTGCGCTGGACGGCAAGACGTACGAGGCCGGCGCCCTCGAGGTGAAGACCAAGGAACTGCTCGGCCTGGTGGCCTCGGCGGTCCTGCGGTGTGACGATTGCATCACGTATCATCTCACCCGCTGCCGCGAGGAAGGCGTGACGCGCGAGGAGATCTTCGAGACGCTGTCGGTGGGGCTCGTCGTCGGCGGCTCCATCGTCATTCCGCACTTCCGGCGTGCGATAGCCCGTTGGGACGAGCTGGAGCAGCTGCCGGGCTGACGCGGCGAATCAGGCCGAGCGTGTTTCGCGCGAGTCCCCGGCGGCGCACATGCGGGTCAGCGCCTCGACCAGTTCCGACACGAGAAACGGCTTGATGAGCATCGGGCGTCCTGTCGCGGAAATGGCTTCGTTCGCGTGCGGCGAGGGGTCGCCGGTGATGAACAGCGTGCGCGCAGCAAGGGACGGCTGCAGTTCGCGGGCGCGGTGATAGAACGCGTCGCCGCGCATGCCCGTGAGGTGATAATCGAGGATCATCGCATCCACGCCGCCGCGCGCAATCTCGGCCTCCGCCTCGTCGGCGGAGAGCGCCGTCACGGCGGTCATCGCGCCGCGTGCATCCAGCAGCCGCTTCAGCGCGAGCCCCACCATCGGCTCATTGTCGACAATCAGTACTCTGGGTGGCAACATCGCGTCGCTCCGGCTCGCCGGCGCGTCCATGCCCCGGTCTGCTTAAGCGTATCGGGCGCTCGCGCCCGGGCCTTGAGCTAACGGGGCGCGGTGACGGTGCGCGGCTTGCCGCCGGACACGAAACGCACGGGTTCGATTTGGTCGAGCCAACTGGCCAAGTTGTCGCCGATCACCTGGATGCGGGGAATCGCACCGGCGTTGAATGCCGCGTCGTGCGGGCTGGCCGAGGGCGGGCCCGCGACGTGGAGCACTGCGTCGAACCTGTACGTCACGACCCGGCCGCTCTGCGGATCGGTCCATCGGCCCTCTCGGGCGAGCGCCCGGTTCTTCGGCCAGAGGCCCTGCGGCACCGCGAACGTGCGCACCCGGTAGCCGGCAACGGCGGAGTCTATGGCCAGGACTCCACGCGCAATTTGTTCCTGCACCACGGCGTCGCTGAGTTTGTTCAGCTGGGCGTGCCACAGCGTATGGCCGCACAGTTCGAATCCCTGGGCTACGAGGAATCGCAGTTTCGGGTAGCGCCACTCTGTCTTCTGGCCGTCAATCCCCTTGTCGCCAAAGAACGCATGCCCGGCGGTCGCACTGGGCAGCAGGCAAAACGTCGCCCGCCTGCCCCAGTCGGGATGTGCCTTGCTGAAGGCGAGCCAGGTGCCCACGGCGCTGGTGGGATCGATCTCGAGCCGGCCGTTCTTCTCAATGTACCCGAACTGTCCCGGCGAGGCGTCGTCAAACGTGATGACCACCGGTGACGTCCCCGCCGGGATGTCGATCGCCTTGTCGACCATTTGCGCCACGGTAATCGGGCGGTAGCCGCGTGCGTACAACAGTTCGAGGTCGCGCCGGAATCCATCGCGCGCGCGCCCCCAACGGCTGTCCTTGTCGGTGATCAGGTGGTACTCGAGCACCGGGATCCTGCCGAGCACGTTGGGGGAACGCGGCTGGGCGAACGCCGGGCGGCCAATGATCAGCGCGGCGAGCGCGAAGAATCGCAGGATGTGCATCGTGTCGGCAATCTACCAAGGCGCGCAGGGCTGCCGGGAGCACCTGGTCGAGGACTCTCGCGTTGTGCGCGGACCGCCGCACGCTGCACGGTCAAGCCGGCGCGCAGGCCCGTCCTCCGTTACGCCGAAGGCCGTCGGCCGGTCAGCACTACGGAAATGGGTTCGAGGCGCCGATTCTCAATACAGGGCCTCGTGACGACTCCGTGACGGAACCTCTCGTGACGCGGCCCGGTACTTGCAAGTACTAACTAGTGAATGCAGCCTGAGGAGGTTTTGTGGACGTTCTCGTGATGGTAGAAGAGCAGCCGCCCGAGTACTCGAGTGTACTCGCGCACGTCAGCTCCGTACCGTCGCCCCTTACGATGGAACATCCGTCGCGCGATGTGGTGACGCTGTATGGCATTCCCAGCCCCGAATCG
>CAYHCW010000208.1:0-5790 GCA_964355025.1 uncultured Gemmatimonas sp.
CGTTGTCCGCCGCCGGCTCGCTTTCGCCAAAGCCCTTGGCCGACATCCGCGACGCATCGATGCCGCGCGACCGCAAGTACGTCATGACCGTCGTGGCGCGACGGTCGGACAGCGAGCGGTTGTACTCGTCGGTGCCGATGTTGTCGGTGTGCCCCTGAATCTGGACCGTCGAGCCCGGGTTGGCGTTGAGGTACTTCACGGCCGCTTCCAGCGTGTCCTTGCCGGCCTGCGTCAGCGCGCTCTTGTCGAACGCGAAGTAGACGCCGGTCATGCGGAAAATCTCGCGTGCCTTGGGCGCGGGCGCCGGGGCCGGAGCTGGAGCTGGCGCGGGCGCTGGCGGGGGAGCCGGCGCGACGACCGGCGCCGGGGCCGGAGCGGGCGCGGGCGCGGGCGGCGGCGGCGGAGCCGGCGCGACGACCGGCGCAGCCACCACGCACGGCGTCGAGCCACCCTTGGCACCAAAGAACCGGCTGATGCCGGCGCGCAGGCCGAGGGTCTGCGTGCGGTCGCCCGTCGGCACCTGATCCGAGGGATCCTTGAAGTCCATCACCGCGCTCGTGCGCACGTTCCAGTTGCGGTTCACGCACCAGCGGAACCCGATCGTGGCATTCATGCCGGAATCGTATTGGTTCTTCGTCGTGTCGGACTTGTACTGCGATCCCGTCCAGCCTCCGCCCGCAAAGAACGTGTGTCCGTTCTTGATCGGGACATGGTACACCAGGTCAAAACGGTGGTTGAGCGCCGTCAGGTCACCGACGCGGGAGCTCTTGGTCGACGCAAAGTCGCCTTCGTACTGAAACGCGATGCGCTGCCACACGGGGATGCCCACCAGAGCGCCAAAGCCGACGGCATTGTCGAGCTTGGTGACATCGGCGAACTTCGTGAACTGCCCGAACACCCCGACTTCCACGGGGAGGGGGCTCTGCTGGGCGGCCAGCGGCAGCGCTGTCAGGAGCAAGAGGGCCGATGCAGGAATGCGGAATCGCATGGTCAAGAGGTCTCCAACGGGTGGGGTTTGCTGGGGGGATGAGTGCCATCGCGCGCCTGTCAGGTAAAACGGCAGACGGCGCGCGCGAGTTCCAGCTTCTGCCAACGCCAAGTCCTTAATATAGCACGTTCCGGCCCGCAACCAGAGCACACGACGAGCGCATGACCACCCCCCATAACCCGATCTGGACGCCCCCTGCCGACGCACGCACGCGTACGGCGATGGGTCGCTTTCTGGCCGAGGTCGCGCGTACGCACACGTCCTCGCCCGAGGCCGGCGCGCCGTGGCCTGAATGGCACGCGTGGTCCGTGCGCGATCGTGAGTCCTTCTGGAGCGCGCTCTGGCGCTGGACCGAAGTGATTGCCGACGAGCAACCTGGCGGCGGCGCGTGGGATGCCGTGCTGATTGGCCGTGACCGCATGGCGCCGCCCGACCCGCTGCTCGGCCCGCTCTGGTTCGAGGGAGCGCGCCTCAACTTTGCCGAGAACCTGTTGCGCCGGCGCGACGACGGCGTGGCGATCATCTTCCGCGACGAGCGCGGACTGTCGCGCCGCCTGACCTGGCGCGACCTGCACGATCAGGTGGCCGCCGTGGCGGCGTCGCTGCGCTCGGCGGGCATCGTGGCAGGGGACCGCGTGGCCGGGTTCCTGCCCAACATCCCCGAAGCCGTCATTGCGATGCTGGCCGCCGCGTCCATCGGCGCCGTCTGGTCGTCGTGTTCTCCCGACTTTGGCGCCAAGGGTGTGCTCGACCGGTTTGCGCAAATCGAACCGCGCGTGCTGTTTTGCGCCGACGGGTACCGGTATGCGGGCAAGGAGATCGACTGCCTGGACCGCGTGGCCGAGATCGCCGACGCCATTCCGTCGGTGGAACACGTGGTCGTCGTTCCGCTGCTGCACGACGTGCCCGACGTCCGCCGGGTGTCGCGAGCCGTGACGTGGGCGGAGTTTGCGGCCCCGGGGCAGGGCGTGCCGCTGGTGTTCGCACGCCTGCCGTTTGCGCACCCGCTGTGCATCATGTATTCGTCGGGCACCACGGGACTTCCCAAGTGCATGGTGCATGGTGCGGGTGGCACGCTGCTTCAGCACCTCAAGGAGCATCGGTTGCACCTCGACCTGCAGCGCAATGACCGGATCTTCTATTTCACGACCTGCGGGTGGATGATGTGGAACTGGCTGGCCTCGGCGCTCGCCGCGCAGGCCACCATCGTGCTGTACGACGGAGCGCCGATGCCGGCAGGCCGCGAGTCGATGCTCTGGGACATCGCCGCCGAAGAACACGTCAACGTCTTTGGCGCGAGCGCCAAGTTCCTGGCGATGTCGGAGAAGGCCGCGCTGGCCCCGGCGCGCTCACACGACCTGCCCGCCCTGCGCACAATTCTCAGCACCGGGAGTCCGCTGGCCGCCCACTCGTTCGACTACGTGGCGCGTGACGTCAAGCCGGGTGTGATGCTCGCCAGCATCTCGGGCGGCACCGACATCATCTCGTGTTTTGCGCTGGGCAACCCGCTGCTCCCCGTGCATCGGGGCGAGCTGCAGTCGTTCGGGCTGGGCATGGCCGTGGAGGTTTGGAATGCCAAGGGGGAGCGGCGGGTGGGAGAGCCGGGCGAGCTGGTGTGCACGGCGCCGTTTCCGGCCATGCCGGTGTCGTTCTGGAACGACCCTACGGGCATCACGTATGGCGAGGCGTACTTCAGCACCTTTCCCGGCGTCTGGCGCCACGGCGACTGGGCCGAGGAGACGGTGCGTGGTGGGCTGGTGATCCACGGGCGCAGCGACGCGACGCTGAATCCGGGTGGCGTGCGCATCGGCACGGCGGAGATCTACCGCCAGGTGGAGCAGATGCCGGAGCTCCTCGAGAGCGTCGTCATTGGGCAGGACGTGCCCGACGGGTCGGGAGGCGCCGACGTGCGCGTGGTACTCTTCGTGCGCCTGCAGCCGGGCGCGGCGCTCGACGACGCGCTCGCCGCTCGCATACGGCAGCGGATCCGCGCCCACACGAGCCCCCATCACGTGCCACAGGTCATCCTCCCGGTGGCCGACATTCCGCGCACGATCAGCGGCAAGATCAGCGAGATCGCCGTGCGCGACGTGGTGCACGGGCGCTCGGTGACCAATACCGAGGCGCTGGCGAATCCCGCATCGCTCGCACTCTTTCGGGACCTGCCTGCGCTGCTGTTCTAGACCTGCACACCACGAAAGCGCGAAGGACACGAAGGCGGCACAAAGAAGCGACTGGGGGGAACTGCACGGCATTCATGCAGTTCCCCCCAGTTGCCCTTCGAGAATCTTCGTGTCCTTCGTGCCTTCGTGGTGCGCAGTTACCGATTGGTCGTGTTGTCCAGGAACAGCGTGGTGGTGCCACGCAGCGCGATGGTGTACACCCGGCCTGCCGCGAACGACACGGCCGTCCGGGTGATCTTGGCGGTGCTCGATCCGGCCTCGCGCGCCGAGAGGGTGTACGAGCCGATGGGTACCGCCACAAATGCGCTGCCGGCCTCGTACGCCGTGATGGCGCCAATGGTCGCTTCCGGGGTGCCCAACGTGGTGTTGGTCCCGTAGAGCTGCAACGGATTCGACGTCGGTCCGGCGTTCACGAACCGGACATACGCCTGCGTCCAGTCGAAGTTCGCCGGGTAGCTGTCCTGGACCACGAAGGCCTCCGCCTTCTTGCCCACCGCGTCGTACACGCCGGAGATGTACATCGAATACGACGTGTTGGCCGCGAGCGTCGAGCTGACGGTCGAGATGGCCAGCCCGTTGTCGGTCGCCGTCGCGATCTTCGCGGCGAAGGTGTACGCCCCGGGCGCAATGGCGCTGTAGAAGCCGCCGGCGGTGACGCCGCCGTACACCGTGCCAATCACCGACTCCGTGCCGCCGGAGGAGACGCCGGTGGCGGTGTTGACGGTGGCGCCGCTGCCGCTGAGCGCGGCCATCTTGACGTCGTTGGCGTAGAAGTACACCCCGGGGGCGTTCAACCCGAAGTGGAAGAACTTGATGCGCGACTCGGCGAGCGGGCCCGTGATGTCCTGCACCGCGTTCTTCTCGAAGCTGCAGCCGAGCGCCGAAACGCCGAGCGCCAGCGCGAATAGTCTGAGTTTATTCATGGTCATTTACGGTTGGATGATCCAGAGCGGCTTCGTGTGGTAGTCGGCCTGGTCGGCGCCGATCGACACCAGCGGCGGAATGTTCCAGATGTACTCGGAGTTGTAGCGCGGCCGGATGCGATACACGAGCTTGCCCGCGTTGTCCGCGTACAGCGTCGTCGTCGGGGGCACGAAGCCCGGGTAGACCTGCTTCCCGCTGGCCGGGTCGATGTCCGTGTAGTGGAAGCGGCGCAGGTCGGTCCAGGTTTCGTTGAAGCCCCATCCCCATAGCGCGATGTACTTCTGCGACATGATGTGCGTCAGCGTGAGTTCCGCCGCCGTCGCCGGCACGATCTTCGGGTCGGCGAGGAACGCCGCCTTTTCCGCCGCCGTGATCTGCGACGTCCTGGCCGCCGCGTCCAGGTTGCGCGCGTTCACGAAGTCGACGTGCGCCCCGATGGCAAGCTTGTACGCCGCCAGCGCGGTGGCCTTGTCGCCCATGCGGTACGCCGCTTCGGCCTTTACGAACTGCAGCTCCGAGTACGTCATCGCCGGAAAGCGCGACTTGTCATCGAAGATGTAGCGCGTGAACGACCCCGCCGCCGGCAACGCCGTGTAGCCCCAGATGTTCATCGGCTGCTGCGCCGCGGACAGCGCGCCCACGCCGCCCACTGCCGGGTCGAGTCCGCGGTACTGGCTGTCCGGAGACGCGGCCAGCATGCGGCTCATCCGCGGGTCTACGGTGCCGCCGAACTGGGTGCCGTTCATCAGCCCGACCACGAACTGCGTCTGCCGGTACGACGCCATGTTGTTGCGCGTCGGCCCGAAGAAGTTGCGGTCGTCGTTCACGGCGGCCGGGTACAGCAGCAGGGCGTCGTCCGCGTTGCTCGCGAACGCCTTGTCCACGTTGGCAATCACGTCGGCCGGCTTGTACGACGCCTTGTTGGAGTAGTGGTTCAGCGTGATGGCCTTCAGCCCGTAGGCGTACTTGAGCCACTTCGTCCGGTCGCCGTTGTAGATCTTGTCGAACCGGCCGATGTACGCTGCGTCCACGAACCCATCGACGCGCTGCAGGTTCACGATGGCCAAGTCGAGGAGCCGCAGGATTTCCGTGTAGGCGTATTCCTGCGTGTCGTAAGTGAAGCGGTACTACACGGGGTTGAAGGCTTCCTTGATGGGGACGTCGCCGTGGATGTCCGTCACCGCCAGCCAGCCCCACGCCTTCAGGGTGTAGCCGATGCCCAGCAGGTCCCAGCGCTGTTCCGCCTCCGACTTGTCCATCATGTCGACGAGGTTCTGCCCGAGGCTCCAGTACACGTCGCGGAACTGCTGGGCGCCGTTGTCCGACCCCGGGTCATAGCCCATGCGGTCCCAGGTGCTCGGGCTGGTGCCCGAGAGGAGCCACATCTGGGTGTAGCGGCTGGTGAAGCGGCCGTCAAACTGCGGCGACGCGACCATCCAGTGCAGCATCGGCGCCAGGTAGAGGTTGGGCGACACCGATTGCGGTGCGTTGGGGTTGGTGTTGACGTCGAGGAAGTCCTTGCAGCCCGCCGTCAGCGAGAGGGCCCCAACGAGCCCTGCCGTGAAGAGTCGTTTCATCATTTGCGTCGTGGTCGCGGTGGACGGGCGCGTGGAGCGCGCCGGAGATGTGCGTGTCGAGGTCATGGTCAGTACCCCACCTTGAGCCCGAACGCGAGGCCCTTCGGAATCGCGAAGT
>CAYHCW010000209.1:0-5765 GCA_964355025.1 uncultured Gemmatimonas sp.
CGTGCGCCTCAATGGCCGCGACACGTCCATCGCCTCCACCGGCGGCACGCCCGACTACGAGTACGCCGCCGGTCGCGAGCAGTTTGCCAACCTGCTGTGGGACCCGCAGGTGCGTCCCACCGACGCGGCGTTTGAGCGCGAAATCCGCTCGGTGTACCGGGTGGGCGGGGAGGACGTGCGCCGCGGCACCGTGACGGCGCGCATCGTCACCGGCCCGGCCGGCGACCAGGAGAAGCCGCTTGCCGGCGGCAGCGAGACGTGGCTGCAGCTCTTCGGGCTGGCCCAGTTGGGGAACAGTGCCACGTTCGACATCGACAACCGGCTCTTCCCGCGCGCCGGCGACCCGAACTACACGGTGGGGGGAGCCGCCGGCACGCGCATCGTGCGCGACAACTTTCTCATCTTCCCGTCGCTGCGCCCCTTTGCGCGCACGGGCCTGGCGCTCCCCGCCGGCAACCCGGCCAACGAGGCCATCTACACCATCCCGGGTGAGTACCTGTACTCCACCCAGCACCCGCAGTCGATCTATCGCATTCGCCTGCGCTACGACGCCGAGGGCGGCGCCGACGCGGGCTCGCTGGCGCTGGGCGGCGTGCAGGTGCGTCCCAACTCCGAGCGGCTCACGCTCGATGGCGTACTGCTCAGGCGCGACGTCGACTACCGCGTGGACTACGACCTCGGGCGCGTCACCTTCGTGCGCCCCGACACGCTCTTTCCGAGCGCGCGGCAGGTGTCGGTGCGCTACGAGGAAAATCCGCTCTTCGCCGCCGCGCCCACGAGCATCGTCGGCTTCGCGTCGCAGTTCCCGCTGGATGTCGGCGAGATCAACGTGATGGCCATCGCCCAGAACCAGCGCACCACCTTCACGCGTCCACCGCTCGGGTACGAACCGCAGTCATCATTGCTCGCCGGCGTCAGCGGCACGTTCGACTTCGCCGCCGTGCCGCTGACGCGCGCGCTCCAGCGCTTGCCATTCGCGCAGTCCACGGCGCCGTCGCGCGTGCACCTCGACGCCGAAGTGGCGACCAGCCGGCCGCAGTCCAACAGCGCCGGCCAGGCGTATCTCGAGAGCTTCGAGGGCGAGGGAGGCACGCCGGTGCCGCTTGCCGACCCCGCGTGGTACTTCAGCAGCCAGCCGGCGCTGGGCCGGCGACTGGCATCGCGACTCGGCGGCGCCGCGGCGCTCGATCGGCCGCGTGCCGCCACCATGGCGTGGCAGAACAACGGCCTCGGTACGGCCGGGCAGACCATCACGTACACGCTGCAACAGATCGACCCGCTGGTGAACATCATCGGGTCGGGGCTCACCCAGCCCGAGCAGATGCTCTGGCTCACGCTGTACCCGCTCAGCGTGGGCGGCGCCTACAATGCCACGACCAAGCGATACGAGTGGCAGGTGAGCGGCGCGCCGCTGGGCCGGCGGTGGCGCTCCATTCGCACCCCGCTCGGCGCGTCGGGCACCGACCTGTCGCGCATCGAGAACATCCAGTTCTGGACGCTCATCGACACCGCGGCCGCACACCGCGCGCGCAACCCGACGCTGGTGCTCGATTTCGGCGACGTCTCCGAGAACTCGGTGGCGCTGGCTCCCACGCAACTCGTCGTGTCACGCAACGGCGCCGTCACCGACACGCTGTATACCGGGCGCACCGTCGTGGGTCTCGACTCGCTGCACTCCGAGCGGGACGCCTTCTCGCGTGCCTTCAACCAGGAGCGCGACGACAACGGCCTGCCTGGCGACGTCGTGCCGAGCCTGCCGTTCACGTCGCCCGACTCGTCAGGCCTCCTGAGGAACTTTCCCATCTGCCGGCTGGGCGAAGCGCGGCTGAACCGGCTGGGCGACACGCGCACCAATTGCACGGTGCGCAACGGGCGGCTGGACGAAGAGGACTTCGACGCCGACAACACGCTCAACTTCGACGCGTCCCAGCGCGAGAGCGAGCGCCTGTTGCGGTACGTGGTGGACCTTGCCGACCCCAAGGCGTACTCGCGCGTCGGCAAGTGCGACGTGGCGCAGGTGGACAGCGCCGGCGGCGGCGTCGAGCACAACACGCTGTGCTGGGTCTTCGTCCGGCTGCCCTTCAACGCGCCCTACGACACGGTGGGCGGCGGCCCGAGCATCCGGCGCGTGCGCGCGCTGCGCCTCACCGTGGTGAGCGGGGTGGGGCAGCGCGACGACGCCTTCACGCAGCTCCCCCTGGCGCAGTTCAGGCTGACGGGCGCGTCGTGGCTCAAGCGGTCAGACCGCGTGCTCACCGGCATCGCCGGCGAACAGGTGGCGCAGGGCAGTATGCAGGCATCGACCATCGGCACGATGGACCGCGATTCCACCAGCGGGCTCGTGTACGACTCGCCGCCGGGCGTCACCGACGCCCCCGACCAGATCATCACCGGGCTCGAGAACCAGCGCATCCAGATCAACGAGCGCTCCATGCGCATCACGGCGCAGCAGCTGGCGCCGTTCCAGCGCGCCGAGGCGTACCAGCGCTTTCCCGAGGGAAGCAAGAACTTCATCCAGTACCGCGAGCTTCGTGTGTGGGCGCGCGGGCGCGGCAACGGATGGGGGCAGGACGGCGAGATGCAGTTCTTCGTGCGCCTGGGGCGAGATGCCGACAATTTCTACCTGTATCGCACGCCGATTGCCGCCGGCGCCGGGCAGGCGGCCTGGCTGCCCGAGGTGCGGGTGGACTTCGAGAAGTTCTTTGCCCTGCGCGCCCAGATGCAGAATGCCTTCCTGCAGAACCGTCCCGACTCGCTGGCGTGCCACGGCGCCGACTCGGTGCTCATTGCGCGCAGCGGGCTGCCCACTGGCGTCAACGTGCGCCGCTTTGCCGCCTGCTCGGACGGCTATATGGTGTACACGGTCGATCCCAACATCAGCGCGCCGAACCTCGCCGCGGTGCAGGACCTCGCGGTGGGCATGGTGCGCGTCGACTCGGGCGGCACCAGCGCCACCCGCATCTTCCCCACCGACACGCTCGAGCTCTGGGTGGACGACATGCGCCTCACCGGCGTGGACAACACGCCGGGGTACGCCGCCCAGGTGGGGTTGAGCGTCACGGCGGGGGATGTTGGCACGTTCCGCATGAACTTCAGTCATCGCGACCCCAATTTCCGGCAGCTCAACGAGACGCCCTCGTACGTGTCGGACAACCAGTTCGACGTGGGCACCACGCTGCGGCTCGACAAGTTCCTGCCCCAACGGCTGGGCATAGCGCTTCCGCTGGTGGTCAACCACTCGCAGGCGGCCAACACCCCGTTCTTCGTGTCGCGCTCCGACCTGCGGGGTGACGGTATCAAGGGGTTGCGCACGCCCAAGAGCGGTGCGACCACCGTGGGCCTGTCGCTGCGGCGTACCGAGCCGCTGCGCGACGGCTGGCTGGCGCCGATCCTCAACAACCTGGGCGCCACGGCAAACTACGGCTCGGCCAGCGCGCGGAGCGAGTACCAGTCGGGCAAGAGCACCAACCTGAATGCCAGCGTCGACTACAACATTGTCTCGGCGGCGCGCCTGCGTCCGCTGCCGCGCTGGATGGACGGCACCATGGACGCGCTCCCCAGCTGGATGCAGCGCACCGAGTGGGTGCAGGCGCTGCGCGGCGCGCGGCTGCGATGGAACCCGTCGAGCGTGCGCTTCAGCAGCGCCCTCGCGCGTGCGACGGACCGTCGCCTCGCGTACCTCAAACCGGCCGAGGCGCTGTCCGACACCGCTCGCCAGGTCGATGGTCTCACGCATGTGTGGCGCAACGTGGCTGGTGTCGAACTCCGGCCGTTCGAGGCGCTGAGCGCGCGCTGGGATTTCACCTCGCTGCGCGACCTGCGGCAGTACGGCGACAGTTCGCCGACGGCGGTGGTCGCCGCCGGCGAGCGCAACCGGCTGCTGGGGCTGGACGTCGGCCTCGAGCGCGAACGCCAGATGAACGCGGCCATCGGTTTTGCACCCACCATCGCCTTCTGGCTGCGCCCGCGCATCGACTTCACCAGCGCGTACGCCATGCAGCGCGATCCGAACTCGCGCACGCTGGTGCGTGATGCCGACTCCACGGGCGGCTACCACCTGCCGCGCCGGGCCAACAGCGCCCAGACGGTGACGCTTGGCGCGAACATCGACCTGCCGGCGGCGCTGCGCGCGTACCTGCACGACTCACTCGTCACCCAGAGGCTGATACGGGCGCTGCAGCCCATCGACGTGCAGGCCAGCCGCTCGCTGGTGTCGGCATTCGACGGGGCGCCGTTCACGCCGGGGCTCGGCTACCAGATCGGCTGGGGCGGCATCGACCATTTTCGTGCGCAAAACGGCCTCAATGCCACCAGCGCCGGCAGCAACTCGCAGGTGACGCTGTCGAGCGGGCTGCGGCTGCCGCTGGGCATGGCGCTGACCACGCGCATGCAGCGCGTGAACTCGCGCAACTGGACGCGCCGCTTCGACAACACGCAGACGATCATCGATGGGCAGCAGGTGACCCTGCCCGACCTGTCGCTGCGCTGGTCGCTGCGTCCGCGCTTCGCCAGCCGGGCGATCACGAGCATTGGCGGCAGCGTGCGCTACCTCAACACGCGACAGTCGAGCGTCGTCCCCAGCGAGGTGGCGGGAACGCCGGCCGACGTGCGCGTGAGCCGCGTCAACAGCTGGCCGCTCAATGGCAGCATCACGTGGAACGTCGGCACGGGGCTCATGACGTCATTCGGGCTGGGCGCGACGCACCGCCTCGATTCACTGCCGGGCAGCGTCGCCGAGTCGCGGTCGCGCGACCTCAACGCCGACGTGTCGCGCGGCCTCAAGATGCCGGCCCGCTGGAAGCTCCGCAGCGACGTCCGTACGCGGCTGAGCTACCAGCAGAGCAGCGCCGAAGCCTGGGTGCAGAACAAGAGCGCGGTGGCCACGCGCAGCCGGCTGGCCGACAACGGACGCCAGGCGATCAACTTCAACGCCGACGCCGACGTGGCCGAGAACCTCACGTTCTCGCTCACGGGCGCGCGCATCGTCAACTTCGACAACAATCTCAACCGGCGGTTCACGCAGCTCGTCTTCACGGCGGTGTTGCAAATCTCGTTCTTTGCGGGAGAAATCAAATGAAGAGCAGTTGGTGGTCGGCAGTTGGCGGTTGGCAGTTGGCAGTAAGCAGACGGCGTACAGCGTACAGCGTACAGCTCACAGCTTCTTTTGCTTTGTTGACTGCGCTAGCGTCCGCCTGCGGAACGAAGCCCGACGCCACCCCGGCGCCTCCCACCATCACCACCGAGTTCGACGGCGAGGCCGCCCTCCGCTACACCACGGCGCAGGTCGCCTTTGGCCCGCGGGTTCCCGGGTCCGAGGGCCACCGCAAGGCCGGCGACTGGATCGTCGCACAGATGAAGCAGCGCGGCGCCACCGTCATCGAGCAGACGTGGACGCACACCACGAAGACCGGACGCAAGCTGCCGCTCAGGAACGTCCTCGCCCGGTTCAATCCGCAGGCCACGGAGCGCGTGCTCTACCTCACGCATTGGGACACGCGCCCCACCGCCGACGCGGAGATAGACCCCGCGAACCAGCTCACGCCGATCGACGGCGCCAATGACGGCGCGTCAGGGGTTGGGCTGTTCGTGGCCCTCGCCGACGCGCTCCAGAAGAAGCCGTCGGCGCTCGGCGTCGATTTGCTCTTCGTCGATGGCGAGGATTACGGCGACTTCGGACCGCCCCTCGAGGACGTGCTGCTCGGCGCCACGTACTTCGCGTCGCACCTGCCCGAGCCAGGGTACAAGCCGGTGTTCGGCGTGCTCTT
>CAYHCW010000210.1:0-5743 GCA_964355025.1 uncultured Gemmatimonas sp.
CGTGGGCACGCTGCTCGGCGTCGGCTCGGGTCAGGGCAAGACCGACGGCCACCCCGGCGCCACGGGCAGCTAGGTGCACGCCAACCGCGGCTCGGTGAACGTCATCGTAATTCCCACCGCTGCGCAGCTCACGGCCTACACCACGAGCGTGGCGCAGAACAACCGGCTGACGCTCACCAGCGAAGCGGCCCGCGACCTCACCCCGCGGCGCAACGCAAGCGCGCAGGCGGTGCCCGAGCGCCCCGGCGAGCCGAGTCCCATCCAGCACGTGGTCTTCATCATCAAGGAGAACCGCACCTACGACCAGGTGCTCGGCGACATGGGCAAGGGCGCCAGCGATTCGTCGCTGGTGATGTACGGCCGCGCGGTGACGCCCAACACGCACGCGCTGGCCGAGCAGTTCGTGCTGCTCGACCACTTCTTCGCGAGCGGCGGCAACAGCGCCGACGGGCACCAGTGGCTCACGCAGGCCAACGAGACCGAGTATCCGTACTGGCCGTTGTACAATGGGCGCAGCTACCCCAGCGAGGGCAACGACCCGCTGGCTTACTCGAGCGGCGGCTTCCTTTGGGAGGCCGCGCGGGCGAAGAAGAAGACGGTGAGCGTCTTTGGCGAGTACGCGCCGGCGCCCAAGTGGGATTCCGCGACCGTGCGCACGCGCCTGCTGGAGGACTGGAAGAACCGCGCGTCGCTTCCGGCCGGGCATTTCCGCAGCGAGTTCAGGAAGATCTTCAACACGCGCAGCGAGATTCCATCACTCGATCGCGTGCTCGTGCGCGAGTATCCCGGCTGGACGCAGGGCGTGCCCGACGTCGCCAAGGGCGAGGTGATCCTCGATCATCTCAAGGAGTGGGAAGCGGCACGGGAGATGCCCAACCTGGTGATGGTCATCCTGCCGAGCGATCACACCGAGGGGACGAATGCCGGATGGTGTACGCCCAAGGCGTGCGTGGCCGACAACGACCTCGCGCTCGGCCGCATCGTCGAGGGTCTCAGCCACTCGAGCTTCTGGCCTTCGATGGCCGTGCTGGTGGTGGAGGACGACGCGCAGGACGCCGTCGACCACATCGACGGTCACCGCACGGTGGCACTGGTCGCCAGTCCGTACGCGCGGCGCGGCGTGATTGACAGCACCTTCTACAGCCAGCCGTCGATGGTGAAGACCATCGAATTGATGCTCGGCCTGCCGGCGCTTTCGATGTTCGACCTCGTGGCGACCGACATGCGGGCGAGCTTCCTCGGTGCAGGTGACGCACCGGACCTCACGCCGTTCAACGCTATCGAGCCGCAACAAAGCCTGTATGAGGTCAACGTGAAGGTGGGTGCCATCACCGGCCCGTTCGCGAAGGAGCGGCGCGCCGCTGCGGTGGCGAGTTCGCGCATGAACTTCTCGCAGCCCGACGCCGCGCCGAGTGACCGGCTCAACCGCATTCTCTGGCACGACGCGCGCGGGTGGGGCACGGTGTATCCGGGCGTGCGGCAGGCCGTGTTCTTTCCGATGAGCGTCGACATCGGCGACGACGAGCGGGAGGAGAAGGAGCTCAAGCGGGGAGTGAAGCGAAAGTAGTCGCACGGCACCCGCGCCCATGGCAGTGGATTTCGCTCGCGTTGCGCCCTGACGGAGTGCCCCGGCCGCTACCTCAGCGGAAAGACCATCCGCAGGCGCCGTCGATTCGGCTCCAGCGGCGCAAAGCCAAGCCGTCGGTACCAAGCCGCCAGTTTCTCGGTCTTGGGATCGACCGCGAGGAAGACGCCGCCGGTGGTCATCTGTTGCGCGCGCGCCAACTCGATGGCCTCTGAGGCCAACGCCGCGCCTACTCCCTTGCCCTGGTGGCCCTGGTCGACCCCCATCCGGCCCAACAAGTAGCCGCCGAGCTGACGGTACGGCAACCCAGTGGTGGCGAGTGCCCGTTCGAGGTTCTCGTCGACCCGCAGGCCCAGCGGACTCAGCGTGAAGAAACCCACCACGCCAAGCGCCTCGCTGGTGGCGACGTGAACGGCAGCCAGTCCTCGCAGCTGCTCCACGAGCGCCAGTCGGTGCAGGTACTCATCGATGGCCAAATCTCCCGTGACGCACCCGGCCACGTCGTGGCCGGCCGTGAGGACCTCGATGCTGAGCCGTATCAACGCGCGTGACTCGACGCGCCGAAAATCTTCTTTGCCCGCGCGCGGGCCGCGGCCAGGTACTTCGTCTCCGGGGGAGGATTCTTGAGGAGATCCAGAAGCACCTTGAATTCGGGCGCCGAGAGATGCCATTCAATCGGCTTCACGATTTCCACGCTGACATCGGCGGCAAGCACGCGCAGCATGTACTCGCTCACCGACTGGCCCTGCGCCGCGGCCACCTGGGTGATGTGGTCCTTGAGCAGGGCCGGCAAGCGCAGTTCCTGGCGCTCGTCGGCCTTGAGGTCGAGATAGGCGGCCGCCGCCTCCGAGAATTTTCCGCGACGTGGTTTCATGCCTCAACTTATCCCGTACAACGTACGGACGTCAATCACCCACTCGCTATTTCCGATAATCCAGCGCCGGCTTCTGCGTCCCCAGCCGTGTGGCATACACGAAGTTCGGCCCGCGCGCCTGCTCGAACTCGGCCTTCGCCGCCACAATTATCGCCGGGCTGGTGAACAGCTCGGCGGCGGTGAGCGCCATCGTCTTGGCGCCAACGATCATCCCCTTGGTGCCAATCGACATGCCACCGGCTGCCACGGCCTGCCACGAATGCGCCGGCGTGCCGGGCACCCACGTGGCCGCACTCATCTGCACGGTGGGCACGCGCCAGCTCACGTCGCCGACGTCCGTAGAACCACCACCGGCCGGCGGCGTAAAGTCGAGCGGCTGGATCTTCTGCACTGACTCCAGCGGGATCGCCGACTTCGGAAGCGTGGCCTTCAGCTGCTCCGCCCACGCCAGCTCGTCCGCTGTGTACGTGTAACCACCCACGCGCTCCAGCGCTTTCTGCTGCGCCGTCGCCAGCGTCTTGTTGATGAGCAGGTTGTAGACCGCGCCGGTGACCACCACTTCATGTGTGGTGCCGGTGCCCAGCGCGGCCCCTTTGGCGGCATTGAGGACGCGCTCCCAGATGGCGTCCACCACCTTGATGTCGGGGTGGCGCACCACGTAGTAGACCTCGGCGAAATCGGGCACCACGTTGGGCGCCCGGCCGCCGTTGGTGATCACGTAATGGATGCGCGACTCCTGCGGCACGTGCTCGCGCATCATGTTCACCATTGCGTCCATCGCTTCCACCGCGTCGAGCGCCGAGCGGCCGAGGTCGGGGGAGGCCGCCGCGTGGGCACTCACGCCCTTGAAGCGGAACTTGCCCGAGATGTTGGCCAGCGAGCTTGTTGCGGCCACGTCGTTGCGGTCGCCCGGGTGCCAGGTCACGGCCACGTCGACGTCGTCAAACAACCCGTCGCGCACCATGTACACCTTGCCGGCGCCGCCCTCTTCGGCCGGCGTCCCATAGAAGCGCAGCGTGCCCGTGATCTTGTTGGCGATCATCCACTCCTTCACCGCGATGGCCGACGCCGTGGCCGCCGTGCCAAACAGGTGATGACCGCAGCCGTGACCAGACCCACCCGCCACGATCGGCTGCGGCGTGGGCACCGCCGCTTGCGACAATCCGGGCAGCGCGTCGAACTCGCCGAGAATCGCAATCACCGGCTTGCCGCTGCCGAACTCCGCCGTGAATGCCGTCGGCATGCCGGCGATGCCCGCCTTCATCGTGAAGCCCGCCGCCGCGAGTTCCGACTGCAGCAGCGCACTGCTCTTCACTTCCTGGTAGCCGACCTCGGCGAAACCCCAGATCTGGTGCGCGACGTCGCCGTAGTGCGTGGCGCGTGCGTCGATGGCGGAGAGAATGCTCGCTGTCTTGTCGCCGCCCTTGGGCGCCTGTGCTCCCAGGGAGAGACCGCAGAGGACGAGAGCGATGCCGACGAGCCGGGAGGATGCGCGCATGGGAGGCGTGGCGAGGGGAATGAAGGCCGGGATGCGAGCGAAAAGTACGCCCCGGTGCCCGCCGGGGCGAGAGTCGGTCGCCCCATCGCCGCTCGCGTCCCGATGCCGTAGATTCGCCGTCCAGCCCCAACCCAAGGCCCCATGTCTCCTTATCTCGCAGAACTGCTCGGCACGATGATCCTCGTCATCCTCGGCGATGGCGTCGTCGGCAACGTGGTGCTCAACAAGACGAAGGGACAGAACTCCGGATGGATCGTGATCACCGCGGGCTGGGCGTTCGCCGTGACCATCGCCGTCTATTGCGTGAACAGCGTGAGCGGTGCGCACCTGAACCCCGCCGTCACCATCGCCATGGCGACGCTCGGCAAGTTTCCGTGGGCCACCGTGCCCGGCTACATCGCGGCGCAGGTCGCGGGCGGCCTGCTCGGCGGCGTCATCGTCTGGCTGGCGTACCTTCCGCACTGGGCCGTGACGGAAGACAAGGCCGGCAAGCTCGCCGTCTTCTGCACCGGCCCGGCCATCCGCAGCACGGGCGCGAACCTCATTGCCGAGATCATCGGCACGTTGGTGCTGGTGCTGGCGCTGCTCGCGGTGTTGTCACCGGCCAATCTCGTGCCGGGCTCCGACCTGGCGAAGGGCTTCGGCCCCGTGCTCGTCGGCGTCATCGTCTGGGCCATCGGCCTCTCGCTGGGCGGCACGACGGGCTACGCCATCAACCCAGCGCGCGACCTCGGCCCGCGCATCGCGCACGCGCTGCTTCCGATCGCCGGCAAGGGCGGTTCGGACTGGAGTTACGCCTGGATTCCCGTCGCCGGCCCCATCATCGGCGGCCTGCTGGGAGCAATGACCTACCGAGCGCTGTGGCCGTAGTCTGTCGTACTCTGTCGTACTCTGACGTACTCTGTCGTACTCTGTCGTACTCTGTCGTACTCTGTCGTACTCTGTCGCAATCTGTCGTTCTCTCGAGGCCATATGAAACACATCTTGGCATTGGACCAGGGCACAACGTCCTCCCGCGCGATCCTCTTCGATCACGCCGGCTCCATCGTGGCCGTCGCGCAGAAGGAGTTTCCGCAGATCTTCCCCAAGCCCGGCTGGGTGGAGCACAACCCGGTGGACATCTGGGCGACGCAGGCGGGTGTGGCCGCCGAAGTGCTGCAGAAGGCCAATCTCACGGCGGCCGACATCGCCGCGATCGGCATCACCAACCAGCGCGAAACGACGGTGGTGTGGGACCGGGCGACAGGCCTGCCCATCTGCAATGCGATCGTCTGGCAGGACCGGCGCACGGCAGGCATTTGTGACGCGCTGAAGAAGCGAAAGCTCGATCGCGTGATCCGCAGGAAGACGGGCCTCGTGGTGGACGCCTACTTCTCGGCCACCAAGGTGCAGTGGATCCTCGAGCACGTGAAAGGAGCGCGGGCGCGGGCGAAGCGCGGCGAGCTCGCGTTCGGCACGGTGGACAGCTGGCTCGTCTGGAACCTCACGGGCGGCACGGTGCACGTGACCGACGCGAGCAACGCCTCGCGCACCATGCTGTACAACATTGTGAAAGGCGACTGGGACGACGAGTTGCTGAAGATCTTCGGCGTGCCACGTTCGATGCTGCCGGAGGTGCGGTCGTCGAGCGAGGTGTACGGGCACACGACGCTGTTCGGCGCGAGCATCCCCATCGCCGGCATGGCGGGCGACCAGCAGGCCGCGCTCTTCGGGCAGGTCTGCACCGCGCCGGGCATGGTGAAGAACACCTACGGCACGGGCTGCTTCATGCTGATGAACACGGGCA
>CAYHCW010000211.1:0-5723 GCA_964355025.1 uncultured Gemmatimonas sp.
CCTTGGAGCGCCGCTCGGTGGTGAGGTCCTTCCACACGATGGCGCGAATGCGGCGGAGGTCGTCGTTGAAGGCCATCAGGAGATTCCTGCCGCGCCTGCCGGCAGCGTAATCGCCTCGGGCGACGCACCGCCGTGCGTGAAATCCTCGGGCGCCGGCGCCGCTACGCGCCCGTCGCGAATGGTCACCGTGCGCTCGAGCACGCCCGCAGCCGGCACAAGGTCGTGCACCACCACCAGCGCTGCACCGCCGGCGGCGCCCAGCTCGCGGATGAACGCGTTCATCAGCGCAATGCCCGCGGTGTCGAGGTTGTTGTAGGGCTCATCGAGCAGCAGCAGTCGCGGGCGCTGCAGCATGAGGCGCGCGAGGGAGAGGCGCCGCTGCATGCCCGCCGAGAAGCCGCGCACACGCTCGTGGGTCACGTGTGTCAGGCCCACGCGCTCGATCGCCGCATCGATGTCGGCGGAGGGGAGCCCAAGCATCGTCGCGGCAAAGGCGAGGTTCTCGCGCGCCGAGAGGTCGTCGTAGAGTCCAGGCACGTGGGCGAAAAACCCCACGTGGGTCCGCACGTCGTCGCCCTGCGTCTTGACGTTCGCGCCGTACACGTACGCCTCACCGGCCGACGACTTGAGCAGCGTGGCCACGATGCGCAGCAGGGTGCTCTTGCCGCAGCCGTTATGGCCAAGCAAGCCGACGATCTCGCCGGCGCGCACCTGAAGGTTGATGCCGCGGAGCACCCATCGGGCGCCGAACCGGCGGGCCACACCCCGCGCGTCGAGCGCGAGTTCAGGTGCCAGAAGGGGGGCGGAATTCTGCACGACTGTAATGAGTGGTTTGGGCACTACACTTACCAGCGTCGATGAGCGGATGTTTTGTACGGGTTTACCCTACGCCTCGAAGGTCTTGGGCTCGCAGGGAACCTAAAGCCGTGCGGGGCCCAGCTTTGCGCCGAACCCCGCGACAGACGATGGAGCGTATCGGGATCGAACCGATGACCTTCCGGTTGCAAACCGGATGCTCTCCCAGCTGAGCTAACGCCCCGCGAGCGGGAATCTAATGAGGGACGGTGGCCGGTGGGAGATGGTCGCGGGATCGTCACGTCGGCGGTTCGCCGCCTCGACGCTCTGACGCCGTGACAGATCTACTGCGGAACTCCCGATTTCACGGATTTCGCAGATAACCGCGGATACTGCCAGTTGCAGGGGGCTCGTCACGAAGGCGATCCGCGTGCATCCGCGCATTCGGGAGTTCTGTAGTAGAAGCAACGAGGGCGCCCGAATGTCTCCGGGCGCCCTCGCTCAACTCGATGCCAGCTACTCGTGCGCCGGCAGCGGCTCCATCGTCACCGGGTCACACGGCACCTGCACCTCGTCCCGACACGGCGTGGTCATCAGGAAGACGCGCATCTTGGGGAAGCCGTCCATGAACTGCGCGTAGAACCAGCCGAACGCGCCGAGGAAGCCGACGAAGAGCGCCAGTTCCCACTTGCCCAGCGGCGCAGTGCCCGCGTCACTCGGCCCGTAGATCGACGGATACACCTCGATGTATCGCACCAGCCACAACCCGACGAACGAGCACGCGGCGAAGAACATCATCGTCGGCGCCCACGTCTTGGCCTTCACGCTCAGCAGGCCGAAGAACGGCAGCACGAACGTCAGGGCAACGGCGGCCAGCGTGATGGGCTTCCACGCGCCCGTCAGCCGCAGCGTGAAGAAGTGCGTCTCCTCGGGCAGGTTGCCGTACCAGATCACCAGGTACTGCGAGAACGACAGGTAGCCCCAAAACGCGGTGAACGCGAAGCAGAGCTTGCCGATGTCGTGATACTGCTTGGTGGTGATGAGGTCCTGCGCGCCGAGGTGCTGGTTGAACCAGCGCACCAGTCCACTGAAGATCATGAGGGACACCAGCCAGCCGCCCATGAACTCCAGCCATCCGTACATGGTGCTGAAGAAGTGGTGGTCGAGCGACATCGAGTGGTCCCACGCCAGCACGCACCAGCCGAAGCCGAACAGCAGCGCCATCACCACGGCGAGCTTGCCCTGCAGGCTGTGCGTGCTGTGCAGTTCGCGGCGCTCATCACGGAATCCGCGGCGCATGGCCGCGCGAATGCCGGCGGCCCACGAGGCGCCGCCCTCGGGCGAGACACCCACGTCGAGGCGCACCGATGTCCAGACGTACCAGACCTGCAGGATGACCAACAGGCCCATCACACCGATGGACCGCGCCCAGAAAAAGGTGTGCCCGAGGTACAGGTTCTTTTCCGGGATCAGCTCGCCCGTGCCCGGAAGTTCCCACCACGGATACACATACTCGTTGCCGACGAAGATCATCAGCATGAGGCAGACGAAGGCAAACGGCAGGAAGGCGACGTAGCCCTCCATGAGGCGAATGATCGAGCGCGACCAGCGCGCCGTGGTGATGCGCTGGGTGGCGACGAACATCACGCCGGCCGACGCAATCGTCGTGAAGAAGAGCCAGTTGACGTGGAACGCCTGCCAGGCGCGTCCGTTGCCCCGCAGCACGCCGTACGCGAAGACGGCAAACCCGGCAACGAACATCGCCAGGAACGCCTGCTTGATGGTCGCGGGAATCGGCTTGTCCATCGCCGCGAGCACGCGCTCGCGCGACGGGGCGGGAGTTTCGTGGCCGCTCATGGCTGGTGGCCCTCATTCTTTGACATGTCCGCTGGTTTCGCGGCCCTGGGAGCGGCGATCACCGGGAAATGCGCATACGCCGACGGACGTGTGGGACCGAGGCGCGTGTGGCCCGGCAGCTTGTCACCCGTCTCGCCGGGCAGGCCGGCCGGCGTGGTGTCGGCCGTGATGCCGGGCAACGCGCCCTGAATCGCGCGAACGTAGTTCACCACGTCCCAGCGATCCATCTCCTCAATGCGATTGGCGCTTGGCATCAGCCCGCGCCCGTTGCGCATCATGCCCCAGATGTACCCGTCCGTGAACTTCTTCGCGCGGTCGGACACGAGCGGCATCGGCACCATGCCGAGCGTCGTGGCCGGGCCGTTGCCAAGGCCGGCGCGACCGTGACAGACGGTACAGTTGATCTGGTAGTACACGCGCCCGCGCTGCACCGACGCGAGGTCGGCGGCCACCGGGTTGGCCAGCGTTGACATCGAGTCGATGGTGCCAGGCAGCTGTCCGTACGACACCTGCCACTCGGGCATCATCGAGCCGTTGATCGACACCGAGCCGCGCGGCATGCCGCGAAAGCCCTTGGTCTCGGCGGAGTCGGGGTTGAACACCTGCCAGGTGCCCACCGAAGGCTGCTGCCGGAAGTCGGTGAACCAACTGCAGGCTCCCAGCGCCAGCGGGAGTGCGGCGACCACGGTGCGGCGAACCATCGTCTCAGCGTTCACCGCGCACCTCCACTGCCCCGTGCTTCTTGAGGAGCGCCTCGGCAGATGCCAGCTGGCCGGGCGCGCATTCCACCCAGATGCCATAGTCGCCGTCACTGAACCGTTTGTCGTAGCCGACCGTCATCGTCAGCCGCGGGATGCGCGCGTGAATGAACAGGCCGGCCACCGTGGAGAGGGCGCCGACGAGCACGAAGACCTCGAACCCGAAGATCGTGTAGGGAATCCACGATGCAATCGCCTTGCCGCCGACCACCAACGGCCAGTACTCCGACGCCCAGATGGCCATCCAGTAGCCGAACACGCACCCGGAGAGGCCGCCGACGAGCAGGTACCGCCGCACCGGACTCGGCGGCGGCTGCACGGCGTGCTCGAACTCGTGACGCGGCGTCGGCGAGAACACCGTGACGTCGCCCAGTTTCTTTTGCTTGAGCTCGGCAATGGCATCCACCGCGCCGTCGAGCTCCCTGAAGTGACCGAGTACGCCGCGCATTATTCGTGGGCTCCAGGCGTTTCAGGTTCGAAGTCGTCGGCGTTGTCCGGCGTGTGCGCGTGCGCCCGCTTGAGGCGCGGCGGCACGATTTCCTTGACTTCGGCAATCGCGATCACCGGGAACTGCTTGATGAACAGCAGGAACCACATGAAGAACCAGCCGAACGACCCGAGCAGCATGAAGTAGTCCACCCAGGTCGGCCGGTACGAGGTCCACATCCACGGCTCGAACTCGTGCGACAGCGAGGGCACGACGATGACGAAGCGCTCGAACCACATGCCGATGTTGATGAAGATCGACAGGATCCAGAGCCAGGCCGGGTTGCGGCGCAGCTTCTGCGAGAAGAGCGACAGCGGGAGGATCATGTTGCAGGTGAGCATGATCCACGCCGCCCACCACCACTGCCCGAAGACGCGGTTCCAGAAGTAGTCCTGTTCGGCCTGCACGCCGCCGTACCACGCGATAAAGAACTCCACCATGTAGGCGCAGCCGACGACCATCGACGTGGTGAGGCAGAGCTTGGCCGCCGCGTCGAGGTGGTTGAGCGTCACGTAGTGCTGGAGCTTGAACCACTTCCGGATGGGGATGAGGATCGTGAAGACCATCCCGATGCCCGAGAAGATGGCGCCGGCCACGAAGTAGGGCGGGAAGATGGTGGTGTGCCAGCCCGGCGTGATGGACATGGCGAAGTCGAACGACACCACCGAGTGCACCGAGAGCACCAGCGGCGTGCTGACGGCCGCAAGGAACAGGTAGGCTCTGGCGAAATGCCGCCACTCGCGCTCGGTGTTGCGCCAGCCGAACGACAGGAACGCATAGATGCGCTTGCGGATCGGATTCGTTTCACGATCACGCAGCACCGCAATGTCGGGGATGAGGCCGACGAACAGGAACGTCGTCGAGATGGTGAGGTACGTCGAGATGGCGAAGACGTCCCACACCAGCGGCGACTTGAAGTTCGGCCAGATGAGGCGCCAGTTCGGATACGGGATGAGCCAGAAGAACTTCCACGCGCGCCCGATATGGATGATCGGGAACAGCCCGGCGGTCATCACGGCGAAGACCGTCATCGCCTCGGCGCACCGGTAGATCGTCGTGCGGAAACCGGCGCGGAACAGGTACAGGATGGCCGAGATGAGCGTGCCGGCGTGCCCGATGCCGACCCAGAACACGAAGGTGATGATGTACACGCCCCACATCACCGGCGGATTGTACCCGGCGACGCCGACGCCCTCCTTGATCTGGTACAGCCAGGTGGCGGCGCCGATCAACAGGAAGGTGATCGAGATGAGGAGCGCAACGAACCACCCCTTGCTGAACCCGAGCGTACCCAGGATCTCGTTGGTGACCTGCTCGTAGTCCCGGACGGCCGGGAGCTGCACGTTTGCCGTGGCGATATTCGGCCGCATCGGCTCGTTGGCGATGGTTGCCATCGTCGGCGCCCCCTTAAGCCGTGGCCCCGGCCGAAGCCGGGTGGTTGATCTTCTTCAGGTAGACCACGGCGGTGAACGTGTTCAGTTCCTCGAACACGTGATAGGCGCGGCGGTCATCGATGAGCTTGGTGAC
Source organism: uncultured Gemmatimonas sp. (assembly GCA_964355025.1). Lineage (GTDB taxonomy): Bacteria > Gemmatimonadota > Gemmatimonadetes > Gemmatimonadales > Gemmatimonadaceae > PNKL01. The sequence goes on from CAYHCW010000211.1 coordinate 5,425, forward strand.
GGACCAGCTTGCGTCGGCGGCGTCACCAAAGACGATGGCGCGTGACGGACAGGCCTGCGCGCAGGCCGTCGTGAACTCGTCGCCCTGCAGCTCGCGGTTCTCGACCTTGGCGAGCGTCTCCGCCTGGCGGATGCGCTGCACGCAGAACGTGCACTTCTCCATGACGCCCTTGCCGCGCACGGTGACGTCGGGGTTGAGCTGCCACTGCAGCGGCTCGGGGAACGCGTACTGCGGGCGATCCTCGACGCCGTACCCGAACCAGTTGAAGTAGCGCACCTTGTACGGGCAGTTGTTGGAGC
>CAYHCW010000212.1:0-5713 GCA_964355025.1 uncultured Gemmatimonas sp.
GCCGACCGCGCCGTCCTGTCGGACGCCGCGCTGCTGCACGACGTGGGCTACCACATCAACTACCAGCAGCACCACAAGCACTCGTTCCACCTCATCCAGCACGCCGACTTCCTCGGCATGACGCCCGACGAGCAGACCGTCGTCGCGCACGTGGCGCGGTACCACCGCGGGTCGGCCCCTGACCGCTCCAAGCACGAGCTGTTCGGGCGCCTCGACCGCGCCACCCGGGAGCGCATTCAGCGGTTGTCGGCCATCCTGCGCGTCGCCGACGGTTTCGATCGAGGCCATTCGGCGGCCGTGGCACAGCTCAAGGTGCGCTGGATGGAGCGTGCGCTGCGGATCACGGCGCACGCCGATCCGCGCGCGAAGACCATGCGCCTCGAACTGTGGGGGGCGAACCGCAAGCGGGGGCTGTTGGAGGAGATGGCCGGCGCCCCGGTGGAGATCGTGGCGCCGGATGGGCGCGTGGTGGGCGAGGACGAGGAGAGCTAGCGGCTAGCAGCTAGGTGCTAGCAGCCAGGTGCTAGCGCTAGCAGCTAGATGCTTGCCGCTGATTCGGCCGAGGTCCGCAGCGACCGCACGAGGCCCCACGAATCGCGCAGCAGCCGCTTGTGCGTGGCCTGCTCCTCGTCGTCGCCCGCGTGCCGCTGCACCCATTCGCCATCCGGGCCAAGGTCCCACGCCTGGCGGTTGTCCGCCAGGCAGACCTGCAGCAGCGACTCGAGCCGCGGGTGCAGCGACTTGTCGAGAATCGGCACCACCGCCTCGATGCGGCGGTTGAGGTTGCGTGGCATCCAGTCGGCCGATCCCAGATAGAACTCCGGGTCGCCGCCATTCTCGAAGCGCCACAGACGCGAGTGCTCGAGAAACCGCCCAATGATACTCGTCACGCGAATGCGCTCCGACTCGCCGGCCACGCCCGGCCGCAGGCAGCAGATGCCGCGTACGAGGAGATCGATCTCCACGCCGGCGTTCGATGCGTCGCACAGCGCGTCGATCACCTGGCTGTCCACCAGGCTGTTCATCTTGGCCACGATGCGCGCCGGCGCGCCCGCACGGGCATTGGCCGCCTCGCGCGCGATGAGCGCGAGCAGCCGCTCGCGCATGTTGACCGGCGCCACCAGCAACTGGCGGTACAACCGCTGCCGCGAAAAGCCGGTGAGCGTGTTGAACAGCTCCGACACGTCGGCGCCCAGCGCCTCGTTGCAACTCAACAGGCCAAGGTCGGTGTAGGTGCGCGCCGTCTTGGAGTTGTAGTTGCCGGTGCCGATGTGCACGTAGCGGCGGATGCCCTCGGCCTCGCGGCGCACCACCAGCGCCACCTTCGCGTGCGTCTTGAGCCCGGGCAGCCCGTAGACCACGTGCACACCGAACGACTCGAGCGTGCGCGCCCACGTGATGTTGTTGGCCTCGTCGAAGCGCGCCTGCAGCTCCACCAGCACCGCCACCTGCTTGCCCGCCTGGGCCGCCCCGGTGAGCGCGCGCACCACGGCCGTGTCGCCCGACGTGCGATACAGCGTCACCTTGATGGCCAGCACGTGCTCGTCGCGCGCTGCCTCGTCGAGGAACCGCTCCACCGTGGCGGGGAACGAATCGAACGGATGGTGCACCAGCAGGTCGTGCTCGCGGATCGCGTCGAACACCGAGCGTCCGTCGCGCAGTTCGGGGAGCGTCACCGGAACGAACGTGGGGTCTCGCAACTCGGGGAGGTCAAGCGACGCCAGCGCGTGGAGGTCGCCCAGGTCGAGCAGTCGCCCCGGCTCGTGGACCTCGCGTTCGGTGAGCGGCGCCATCTCGGGGTCTTCGGTCTCGCGCAGTTCCTCGAGGAGCAGCGTGCGCAGCTGTTCGGGCATGCCACGCTGCACCTCGAGGCGCACGACCTCGCCGAATCGGCGCTGGAACACCTGCTCCTCGATCATTGCGAGCAGGTCTTCCGGTTCCTCGGTGGGCGCTATCTCGAGATCCGAGAAGCGCGTGATGCGAAACGCGTGGTGCCCCATGATTTCCATCCCGGGGAACAGCTGGCCGAGATGCGCGCCGACGAGGTCCTCGAGCGGCAGGTACTGCAGGGGGCGAACCGGCACCCAGCGCGGAAGCGACTTGGGCACCTTGACGCGCGCAAAATGGACGCTGCCGTCCTCGGGTTCGCGCAGGTCCACCGCCAGCGACAACGACAGGCCCGAGATGTAGGGAAAGGGATGCCCGGGATCGACCGCGAGCGGCGTGAGCACCGGAAAGACCTGCGCCTCGAAGAACGCGTCGACGGCCGATCGCTCGCTGGCGTCGAGTTCCTCGATGCGCAGCAGGCGCACACCGTGCGTCGCGAGCTCGGGGAGCACGTCGTCCTGCAGGATGCGCTCCTGCATGGCCAGCAAGTCGCGCACGCGCGCATCGATGCGGTCGAGCAGGTCGGCGGGCGCGATGCCGTCGGGCCCGGTGCGCGTGACACCGGCCGCCAGCTGCCGCCGGATGCCCGCCACGCGCACCATGTAGAACTCGTCGAGGTTCGCGCCGAAGATGGCCAGGAACTTCAGCCGCTCGAGCAGCGGCGTGCGGGCATCGGCGGCCTCGTGCAGCACACGGGCGTTGAAGTCGAGCCAGGACAGCTCGCGATTGAAGATCGCCACGTGGCCTCGGGATGACACGGAGACGAGGGCGTCTGCAGGCCGATCAGGCGCGTGCAAAGTGAATCACGAGGTAGCTCACCGCCGACACGAACGCGGCCGCAGGAATGGTGAGCAGCCAGGCCCAGACCATCTGCCCGGCCACGCCCCACCGCACCGCCGAGAGCCGGGTCGTCGCCCCGACGCCGATGATCGCCCCGCTGATGGTGTGCGTCGTGCTCACGGGAATGCCGAGCCCGGTCGCGAGCAGGATGGATATCGCACCGCCGGTCTCGGCGCAGAACCCGCCCACCGGGCGGAGCCTCGTCACGCGAGACCCCATCGTGTGGATGATGCGCCAGCCGCCCATCAGGGTGCCGAGGCCGATAGAGATGTGCGCGCCGGCCTTCACCCAGAAGGGAATGGCATCCGGTCCATCAAGGCGCAGAAACGAGAACGCGCCGCCGACCTGGCCGACCGCCACCTGACTCGCCACCAGCAGGCTCATGATGATCCCCATCGTCTTCTGCGCATCGTTGGCGCCGTGCGAGAGCGAAAACAGCGCCGCGCTGGCGAGCTGCAGCACCCGGAAGATCCGGTCGACCCGCGCCGGGCGCGCGTTGCGAAACAGCCAGAAGGTGGCGGTCATCATCCCCAGTCCCAGCGTCATGCCGATCAGCGGCGAGAGCACGATGAACACGATCGTCTTGAACCACCCGCTGAGAATCACCGCTTCGAAACCCGCGCGCGCGATCGCCGCGCCGGCGTACCCGCCGAGCAGCGCATGCGAGGAACTTGACGGAATGCCGTACCACCACGTTACCAGGTTCCACGTGATCGCGCCGAGCAGGCCCGCCAGGATCACGTCGGGATTTACGATCTTGATGTCGATCATCCCCGAGCCGATGGTCTTGGCGACGTGTGTGCCGAAGAGGAACAGAGCGATGAAATTGAAGAACGCCGCCATGGACACGGCGGCGATCGGGCTCAGCACGCGCGTGCCAACGACCGTTGCGATCGAGTTCGCGGCGTCGTGGAACCCGTTGATGAAATCGAAGATGAAAGCGACCAGGATGATCGCGAGAACGTAGGCAAGCACGATCAGCTGTTCTTGAGGGCGATGCTCTCGAGCACGTTCATCACGTCCTCGCATTCATCGATGGCATGCTCGAGGTTGTCGTAGATTTCCTTCCACTTGAGGACCTCGAGCGGATCGGCGTTGGGCTGGCGAAAGAGAGCCCCCACCGCGTCCGTGAAGATGCCGTCCCCCTCCTCTTCGATCAACTTGATGGCGCGGGCAGCCTCGATGACCTTCGTCGGGTTCCTGATGTGCGTCACGCTGTCGGCAATCACACCCGCGCCCCGAACCAGCAGCGCGGAGAGCGCCTTCGCCGGATCCCGGCGATCCGAGATGTTGAACATCAGGACGCGACGCGCGGTACCGTCCATGAGATCCACGACCGTATCGAGCGACGAAGCGAGCAGGTGGATGTCCTCGCGATCGAGCGGCGTCACAAAGGAGCGGTCCAGCCGGTTCATGATCTCGTGGACGATCGCATCGGCCTCCCGTTCGATCAGCTTGATCTGGGTCGAGTGGAAGTCGAGCCGCGTGGGTTCGTTGAACAGTCGGTCGAGTACGTTCGCCGATTGGATCAGCTTGCCTGACAGCTGATCGAACAGTTCGAAGAAGCCTTCATCCTTGGGAATCAGCCGCACGGGCATTCTCCAACAGGGGTGGGATTGCGTGCCTTGGGCGTCCGGCTTTCGCCGGGCGCGTTTGCGAAGGAAGGACCGCTTCGCCCCTTCTTGCAATGATGAAACTTACGACACCACAACGAGATGCGCCAAAAGAAGCACCACCAACCGGGCGCTTTTGCCAGAACCGTTACATTGGCCGGGTGAAAGCACGGCGGCCAGGGCTCACGCCAGCGCGTCGAACTCGCCGCGGGACAACAGGGTAGCGTGGCGGCGCTGCACCAGCGCCGGATCCTCGAACAGCTTGATGAGCAGCACCCCCGCCACGAAGCCGCCCACGTGGGCCCACACCGCCACACCCCCGGCGAGCTCCGGGCTGGGCGACAGCAGCTGAGGGAGGCCGCTGAGCAACTGCAAGCCGAACCAATACAGGAGCACGAGCCACGCCGGAATCGGGATGACCTTGAAAATGATGATGAAGAGGAAGAGCATCCGGACCCGCACTTTCGGGAAGAGCACGAGGTACGCTCCCATCACGCCGGATATGGCGCCCGAGGCTCCCACCGTGGGAATCGGAGACGCCGGGTCGACCAGCACGTGCACCGCCGCGGCGGCGAGTCCGCAGAGCACGTAGAAGAGCAGAAATCGGCCCCGCCCCACCACGTCCTCGATGTTGTTCCCGAAGACCCACAGGAACATCGCGTTGCCGAGGATGTGCATCCACCCGCCGTGCAGGAACATCGAAATCAGCGGCGTCAGCACGTTGATCTGCTGGTTGTCGATGACGCAGGCCAGCCCCGGCCCGATGGGCACACCAGACCCGAGCGGCGCGAGGTGTGTCAACTCGCCGGGCACGAGCCCCAGGTTGCAGACGCTGGCGGCCAGCAGGCTCTCGTCGAGACCGCCGCCCTGCACCAGCACCCAGGCGGCGAACATCGTGACGAGGACGAAGATCGTCGCGACGGGCACGCGAACGGTGGGGTTTTCGTCGCCAAGAGGGATCATAGGGGCAGACGATAGTCGATAGATCGCAGATGATAGTCAAGATGCTGAGGCCTGCCTTTCCTGCACCTTGGCACCTCGCAAGTCGTTGCCCTGCCAGAAGTAACGGACGAAATGCGCAATTACTGCCATTTTGGCAGATATCCGGTGGCCCCACCCTTGCTCTACTGATGAGCCAGTCCGGCGAAACCGGCGCCCCTGACGCTCCGTCAGGGACCTCCGCAGCGCCGAAGCTGTGCGATCTTCCACACGAAAGGGGACCAGATGGCAAACAAGGTCATTGGCATCGATTTGGGCACCACGAACTCCGTGGTCGCCGTGATGGAGGGAGGCGACCCGGTCGTCATTCCCAACGCCGAAGGCGGGCGCACCACCCCGTCGGTGGTGGGCTTCACCAAGGACGGCGAGCGCCT
>CAYHCW010000213.1:0-5700 GCA_964355025.1 uncultured Gemmatimonas sp.
CGCGCGAGCTGGCGCGCGAGGCGCGCACGCTGGCCCAGGCGCTCGAGGCCGGCGCGACGGACCCGAGTACGCTCGACCGGCAGCAGCGGCTGTTCCGCAAGATGCTCGATGCGGGCCGCCTGTTGCAGCAGGAGGAGCGGGATGAGCAAGGGCCGCGTGAATCGAAGCCGGGCGACAGGGTCTCTCCGTTTTCGCCAGCCGATGGCAGCGTCCACGGGCGCGATGCGCTCAAGTATCGGGCGCCCACGTGGGATGAGCTTCGTGAACTCGCGCCGGAAGAGCGTCGGGCGGTGCTGGAATATTTTCGGCGGCTGAACGGGACGGCGGACGGCGGACGGCAGACGGTGGTGCCCGCCAAGCCACCCGCCGGGCCGTAGCGTGACCGCACGGCGCGGGTGGCTCGTCGGCGTCGCGATCTGCGTGCCGCTCGCACTCGGGGCCCAGGCGCAGGAGCGCTCGCTCCAGCGCGCCATGGACCTCGAGAATGCGTCGAAGTACCGCGAAGCGGTGGCCGCGTACCGCGAAGCGATGTCGCAGGGTGCCCTCGTGCCTGGCATCCTGGGCCTCGAGCGCGCGTTCAGCGCCATGGGGCAGGAGGACTCGCTGCTCCCGGCCATCGATGCGCAACTGCGGCAGACTCCCCGTGAGCCTACGCTGCGCGGCGCGCTGCTGCGCACGCTGCGCGCGCTGGGCCGCGACGCAGCCGCCCGACGGGCGTTCGACGAATGGCGATTGCTCGACCCGCGCGACGCCGCCCCGTACCGGGAGTACGCACGCCTCCTGCTTACCGACCGTCGCGCCGCGGCGGCCGACTCGGTGCTGCAACTCGCCGTGGCCGCGCGCGGCGGCGCGCGGGAGTTCGCCACGGAGTTTGCCGAGCTCTACGCGACGATGGGCCGATGGGATGCGGCGGCCGCGGCGTGGCGCGACGCGGTGGTCGATGCGCCGTATCTCGACCAGTCGGCCATCTACTCGCTGATGGGCGCCCCAGCGGCACAGCGCGACGGCGTGCGGGCGTCACTGTCGGCCTCCAGCGCCATGGCTGCGCCGGTGGTGCAGGCGCTGGCTCGCACACGCGCGGGTCTCGAACTGCGATGGGGGGCACCGCGCGCGGCGTGGCGCGAACTGAGCGCGTTGCCGCCCTCCGACAGCTCGGCGCAGGTCTGGATCGACTTCGCCGACGAGGCGGAGCATCTGGGAGGCGCGCTGGCGGCGCGTGACGCGCTCGCCGCCGCGTATCAGGTGCGCAGGCTGCCGGCGCTCGCGCTGCGCGCGGCGACTGCTGCGCTGAGCGGCGGCGACGCCGCGGGTGCGCTCTCCATTGCCACGCTCGTGGCGCCGGCACTCGACAGCGCACAGCTGGTTGCCGCGGCGCTGCCGCTGCGCATTCGTGCACTGGCGCAGCTTGCCCGTCCGGCCGAGGCCGAGCGGCTGATCAGCAGCTACGGCGCGCGAATCACCGAGCCGCAGCGGCGCGTGTACGCGCGCGCCCTGGCGTGGGGGTGGATTCGCGCGGGGGACATTGCGCGCGCCCGACGCGCCGCCGAGCAGGGTGGGGGCGAGGAAGAGGACGTGGTGTCGGGCTGGCTGGCCCTGTTTGACGGTGATCTGGAGGCGGCGCGGCGCGGATTGCGCACGGAGGACGAGAAGTCGTCGGATGTCGTGACGGCCTTGGCGTTCATCTCGCGTACCCGGCAGGTGCGCACGCCGGCCATCGGCGCGGCGTTCCTGGCGCTGGCCCGCGGCGACTCGGCGCTGGCATCGCGCGGATTCGAGCAGGCGGTGGAGTCGGTGCCCGACGCCGCACCGTTCCTGCTGGGGCTCGCCGCGCGGGTGGCGAGCGCGCGGCGCGACGATGCGCGCGCCATCGGATTGTGGGCGCGGCTGGTGGAGCAGTACACGGCGTCGCCGGAGGCCCCCGAGGCCGACCTCGAGTGGGCGCGCACGCTCGAGCGCCGCGGTGAGCGCGGGGCGGCGACGGCGCGCTACGAACACCTGATCCTCACCTGGCCCGACAGCGCGCTGGTGCCGCAGGCGCGGCAGGCGCTCGATCGGTTGCGGGCGCTCGCTTTTACTGCGGAACTGACGAGTTCGCGGATTTCGCGGATAACAACGGATTAGGTTTTGAGTCGTGATGAGCTCTCGCATTGAATCGACCCTGATCCGCGGGATCCGCGAAATCGGGAGTTCCGCCGTTGGGCTCAGCCCCGCGCGCAGGCCCGGGCACGCCACCACGTACGGCGTACGGCGTACGGCGTACAGCGTACAGGTTCTTTTCGCAGCCGTACTCTGCGTCACCACCCCGCTGCGAGCCCAGCACCTGTTGCTCCCGATGGACGACGCCCAGGCCAATCATCTCAAGGCGTACGGCGTGACCTTCAACGCGCTCACCGAGGGGGTGCGCGCCGAGTGGTTCATCAACTATCGCGGCGGCGCGTTCCTGCTGCCCGACGTGCCCTTCGTGCGGCGGCGCGCGTCGCTCGACGGCGTGACGTTCGAGGCCATCAACGACGCCGCGCTCACCGGCATTCGCGGCGAGATTGCCAACAGCAATGCCGACGCCGTGCCGCTGGAGAAGGCGCCCAAGATCGCGGTGTACTCCCCGCCCAACTCACCCCCGTGGGACGACGCGGTAACGCTCGCCCTGCGCTACGCGGGCATCCCGTACACGCGCGTGTGGGACGACGAGGCACTCGACCAGGATCTCAGCCAGTACGACTGGATCCACCTGTTCCACGAGGACTTCACCGGCCAGCTCAACAAGCTGTACCTGAGCTATCGCGACGCGCCGTGGTTCGTGGACCAGCGCGAGCGCGACCTCGCCACCGCGCGCCGGCACGGCCACGCGTCGATTCCCGCGCTCAAGAAGGTGGTGGCCGCGCGGCTGCGCGCCTTCGTGGACCGCGGCGGGTTCTTGTTTGCGATGTGCGGGGCCACGGAGACGCTCGAGCTGGCGCTTGCTTCGCAGGGCGTCGACATCGCGGGGCCGTACTCCGACGGCACGCCAATGGATCCTGACGCCGACAACAAGATGGACTGGAGCGCCGCGCTGGCGGTGTCGAAGGCGCACCTGGAGATGTCGGCCGGCGTGAACGCGATGAGCGACATCGACGGGCACCAGGTGAACGTGCCGGCGCGCCGCCAGCCACTGGGCGCCTTTCAGTTGTTTGCCTTTTCGGCCAAGCTCGACCCGGTGGCGACGATGCTCGTGCAGAATCACCGCGCCGTGGTGCCCGACTTCTACGGCGTGACGACGTCATTCATGCGCGCGGCGCTGCGGCCAGCGGTGACCGTGCTCGCCTACGAGGACGGGGCGCCCTGGGTGAAGTACATGCACGGAGACCTGGGCAAGGGCGCCTGGACATACCTCGGCGGACACGACCCCGAAGACCCGCAGCACAACATCGGTGCGCCGCCCACCGACCTCGCGTTGCATCCCAGCTCGCCGGGCTACCGCCTGATCCTCAACAACGTGCTGTTCCCGGCGGCCAAGAAAAAGCCGCACAAGACGTGAACATCAAAGGCAGGGGAACAGGCACAGTGGAGTGCAGGGGAACAGGCACAGTGGAGTGCAGGGGCAGGGTGCGGCGGTGACCGCCGGCGAAGCTCGGCTCGGTGCGCGCGCGGCCGACGCCATTCGCGCGGCCATCCGGCTCGCGGGCGGCCGAGAGGTCTGCTTTGTGGGGACGGTGGACGGCGACGGCACTGTGCAGGCCGCCCGCGCCGTGGCGCGCGGTGACGCGCGCAGCGTGCTGGCGCTTCCCGGCTTTGCCAAGCGCGGCGAGCTGCTCGTGCACAACCATCCGTCAGGCCTGCTCGAACCATCGAGCGCCGACCTCGAGGTCGCGGCGCGGCTGCACGATGACGGCATCGGCTTCGCCATCGTCGACAATGCGGCCACGCGACTGTACGTGGTGGTGGAGGTGCCACGCCACGAACCGGAACACCCGCTCGACCCCGACGCCATAGCCGACCTGCTCGATGCGCACGGCCCGGTGGCCGCGCACCTTGGGCGTTTCGAGGACCGCCCCACCCAACGCGAGATGGCGGCGACCATCGCCACCCTGTACACGAAGGGCGGCATCGGCATGCTCGAGGCCGGCACGGGGGTTGGCAAGTCGCTGGCGTACCTGGTGCCCGCCCTGCGCTGGGCGGCCGCCAACGGCGAGCGCACGGTGGTGAGCACCAACACCATCACGCTGCAGGAGCAGCTCATCGGCAAGGACCTGCCGATCCTCGCCGAGGCGCTGACCGACCAGAAGGTGCGCTTCGCGATGCTCAAGGGATGGCACAACTACCTCTGCAAGCTGCGCCTCGAGACGGCGCGCGCCGAGGGGGCGTCGCTGTTCGAGGAGTCCCTCGCCGACGAGTTCGCCGCGCTCGACGCCTGGGCGGCCAAGACCAGGGACGGGTCGCTGGCCGACCTCGCCGTGCATCCGCGCCGTGAAGTGTGGGACGAGGTGGCCGCTGAAGGAGACCTGTGCACGCGCATGCGATGCCCGCACTTCGACACGTGCTTCGTGTTCATGGCGCGTCGCAAGGCGGCGGAGGCCGACGTGGTGGTGGTGAATCACCACCTGTTGATGGCCGACGTCGCGGTGCGGCGCGCGAGCGGCAACTGGAGCGAGGCCGCCGTGCTTCCGCCGTTCACGCGACTCATCATCGATGAGGGCCACCACCTGGAGGACGCGGCGGCCGCGCACCTCGGGCACACGGTATCACGTCGCGGACTGCTGCGCCTCTTCGCGCGCCTCGAACGCCGCGGCAAGGGGCTGCTGCCGGCGCTCGAGCGCAAGCTGTCGCGGGCCAACGACCTGCTGAGCGTGGCGTCGCTTGACCTCGTGCGCGTGCGGCTGTACGACAGCACGCGCGCCGCCCGCGACAAGTCGCAGGTGGTCTGCGACATGCTCGACGCCTGGCTCTCCGGCAAGAACGAATCGCAGGTTCGGCTCACCGACGCGTTCGACGACGATCCCATCTGGCGCCTGGGCCTCGACGCCTCGCTCGAGGACCTGCTGCGCGAGATTGCGATGCTTGACGAAGGGCTGCGGATGGTGGGCGAGCGCCTCGACACCGACAAGGCGCGCGCCGAGGAACTGGCGCCGCTGCTCGGCGAGATTCGCGGCGTGTCGCGGCGCTTGCAGGGGGCGGGTGACGCGCTGCGCGGCGCCTTGCGCTCGGGTCGTGATGCCAACGAGACGGTGCGCTGGCTCGAGCGCCGCCCGGGCGACGGAAACATCGGCGCGGCCTCGGTGCCGCTCGACCTCGCCCCCATCCTGCGCGACGACCTCTTCGTGCGACTCGAGACGGCCGTCATCACCAGCGCCACGCTCGCCGTGGCTGACGGATTCAGCTTCATGGCGCGCCGGCTCGGGCTGGACGACGAGCTGGTGGAGCCGGTGACGCGGCAGTTCGCATCGCCCTTCGACTACCCGTCGCAGGCCATCCTCGCCGTGCCCAGTGATTTCGTGGCGCCCAACGCCGACGCGCGCACGCACTTCGGCCAGGTGATGGCGGCCGCGCACGACCTCATTCAGGTGTCCAACGGTGGCGTCTTCCTGCTCTTCACGAGCCACCGCGACGTCAAGGAGGCCGCAAGCACGCTGCGCGCCCTCGACGTGGAATCGCAATGGCCGCTGCTCGTGCATGGCGAGGCGTCGCGCGACCAGCTGCTGCGGCGCTTCCGCGACCACGGCAATG
>CAYHCW010000214.1:0-5699 GCA_964355025.1 uncultured Gemmatimonas sp.
CCCTGCCGCATGCCGACGGCGCCGGTGAAGGCGCCGCGCACGTGTCCGAAGAGTTCGGCTTCGAGCAGAGTCTCGGGAATGGCGCTGCAGTTGATAGCCACGAAACGATGTGCGCGCCGTGGGCTCATCTGGTGGATGGCCCGGGCCACGACTTCCTTGCCCGTGCCGGTTTCCCCATGCACGAGCATGGTGCTGCTGGAGGGTGCCACTGTCTCGAGCAACTCGAAGAGCGCCATCTCGTGGGCCACGTCGAGGAACGTGCCCGGTTCGTCGAGCACCAGCACATCGCCGCCCTGCGCGAGGGCGCGCGCGAGGCGCACGCGCTGCCACTCGCCACCCGAGAGTTCGTCGGTGCGCCGGTCGAGCAGTTCGTCGGCGCCCGCGCGCGCGGCGGCCACGTTGACCACGCCGGCATCGGCGGCGCCCAGCGCGCTCCACGCGCCGTGATGCGGATAGCGGCCGAGCATCACGTACTCGCGCACCGGCAGCGAAAAGGCGAGTTCCTCGCGCTGGGTGACGACGGCGAGCGTGCGGGCGAGCGCGCGCCGGTCGGCGGTCGCCACATCCACCGCACCCACTTGCATCGAACCGCTGGCGAGCGCCACCTGGCCGACGAGCGCGCGCACGACCGTGCTCTTGCCGCTGCCGTTCGGCCCCACGATGGCCGTCACGCGCCCCGGCAGCGCCTCCAGCGAGGCGCCGTCGAGCGCGTTGTCCCTGGCGCCCGGGTAGCGCACGACCGCATTCGTCACCGTGATCATGCGACCTTCCGCAGGCGCGCGAGAAAGAACGGCACGCCGATGAGCGCGGTGACCGCCCCGAGCGGGAGTTCGGCGGGGGCGCGAATGGTGCGCGCCACCACGTCGGCGCCGACGACGAGCGCCGCGCCCAGCACCGCCGACGCCAGCAGCACCTGGCGCGCGCGGCGCACGCCGAGGGCGCGGGCCAGGGCGGGCACCACGAGTCCAACGAAGCCGACAAGTCCTGCGCCCGCCACGGTGACCGCGGCGAGCAGCGCGGCAAGCAGGAAGATGCGGCGCGTGGCGCGCTCGACGTGCACGCCAAGACCCGCCGCGGCGTCTTCGCCAAGCGCCAGCAGGTCGATGTCGCGCGCGACCGCCACGAGCGCAACGCCGGCGAGGAGCCCGTAGCCCGAGAGCCAGCGGATGGTGGGCCAGTCGGCGCCCGCCACCGAGCCCATCATCCACCAGAGCGCGTTGCGCACCGTGCCCTCGCCCGCGCCGGCGAGCAGCACCATGATGGCGGCGTTGGCAAAGGCGCCCACCACCACGCCGGCCATCACGAGCACGCGGGGGTCGGCACGACCGCGCGCCGCCCTGGCGATGAGCAACACGAGCCCCACCGCACTGGCCGCGCCGGCGAACGCCGCCACGGGAAGCGCCACCGCCGCCGTGAGGCCGGCCACCACGGCCAGCACGGCCCCCACAGCCGCGCCACCCGACACACCGAGCAGGTATGGCTCGGCCAGCGCATTGCGCAGCGTGCCCTGCAGCGCCGCACCGCTCATGCCGAGTCCTGCGCCCGTGATCATCGCCAGCACGACGCGCGACAACCGAAGATCGCGCACGATCGCCACGGCCTGCGGGTCCCCGACGCCGAGCAGCGCACGCGCGACGTCCGCAAGCCCGATATGCACGGGGCCGATGGCCAGTCCCGCCGCGCACGCCACGGCGAGGGCCACCACAAGCAGAAGCCAGCGCGTGCGACTCACGGTCGGCGTGCAGCGATGGCCGAGTCGAGCAGGCGGCGCAGATAGCGCGCCGCCTCACCCATGCGAACGCCGGGGCGACCAACAATCGTGGTGTCGATGACCAGCACGCGGCCCGCGCGCACGGCCGGCACCGCCTGCCACTGCGCCTCGGTACGCAAACGCGCCGCCGCGACCGGGCCAGCGAGGACGAACTGGGGATTGCGCAGGGCCACGCTCTCGAGCGTCACCTGGGGTGAAGGTTGCGGCAAATCGCCGAAGACGTTGCGTGCGCCGGCGATCGTACCGAGTTCATCGAGGTAACTGCCAGAGCCAATCGTAATCACCGGCGCATCCCAGACATGCCAGAACAGGGTGGGCGTGGTGGCGCTTGGCGGCATGGCACGCACCGCGGCGAGCGAGCGCGTCACGGAGTCGGCCACTCGTTGCGCCGTCGCGCTGTCACCGACGACGAGCCCAAGCCGCTGCAGGACGCGCGGCAGGTCGGCCACACGGTCGGTGTGCATGGTGAGCGTCGGCACGCCGGCGCGATGGAAGGTCCCGGCGGCCGCACGGTTCCCGTTGCTGGCGTAGAGCACGATGAGGTCGGGGCGCGTGGCGAGCACGGCTTCGACGTTCGGCTGCAGGCCATTGCCGAGATCGGGGACCGCGAGCGCCTCCACGGGCGAGCTGTCCCAGTGCGTGCGACCGACGACGCGCGCGCCGGCTCCCAGTGCAAAGAGCGCCTCGGTGATGACGGGATTCAGCGAGACAATGCGCACCGCCGGCTGCGCCAGGCGCAGCGTGTCGCCGAAATCGTCAACGATCTCGATCGTCGCGGCGGACACCCGGCCGCCACCAGGCGCGCCGCACGCGCCCGCGGCGAGCGCGGCAACGGCAACAACTCGACACACACTGCCTGAAAACACGACGGGCTCGCTCCGGTCGGGGAACGAGCCCAGTACACGCCGGATGCACGCACAGTGCGCATCCGTCGCCACGTGGCCTCCCCCGAGGCTGTTGATGTGGCACGGACGCGAGGCGTCTCCTGGCTTCGGGCCCTCGCTCCCCTTCCCAGTCGACAGACGACCAGTGGGTGTGTGAGCGAGGTGTTCAGTGCCCGTTACAGTGGCGGGGCCGCGCCGGGATTGCACCGGCTTCCGTTACCCGCGTCCGTCATTGCTTCAGTTGTCGTCGTGAACCTATGCGAGCCCCTGCTCACGCGCAAGCGCGTTGGTCAGCTGCTGCGTGAGGTGCGCGCGCCGCTGCCAGTGATCGGCGCGCTCGTCGGCGGTGGGACTCGCGAGGCTTGCGTACGATGCCTCGAGCGCCACGAGTTGCGCGCGCAAGCCGGCAACGTCCACCGCCACCGCCGGAGCCGCCGTGCCCGGGGGACGGCGCAGCATCGCGCGCGCCAGCCCCATCAGCAGTGCCGCCGCGAGCGCCGCAATGATGATCAGCACACGCACCTGGTTGTCCGATGCCGTCCCCTGGCTGGGCGCGCTCACGCGAATGACGGCATTGGTGGCGACGTCCTGCCCGAGAAACCGGGTGTACGACCGTCCGTTCACCGTCGTCGGGCCGGCGGACGCGACGCCACCTCCCTCGGCGCGACCGAGCGGATCCTCGACGAGCACCTCCATCACGTCGGTCGGCGCGCCCACGAGCAGGCTGAAGTCACGGTCCGTCGCCGGCACGACGTACGAAAACGAGACCTGCTTGAGGCCGGGCGCGAATGGCGCGAACAGCCGGGCCCGTCCCTCGACAAAGCGCACCGCGTCGGGTGAGAAGTCGGTCTGCCCGATGCGCGCATCGCGCGCTCCGTCGAGCAGCGTGGTCTCCCACACCGCGCCGGTATCGCTGCGGGCCACGCGAGTGACCAACGAATCATTGGAAAGCTCAAAGACCTCCACCACGGTGCGCGTCCCGGTGGAATCGGGCGCCGAGAACACCACGTGGTGCGCGCGCACCCGGATGGTCAGGGGAGCGCTGGTGGTATCGAACGCGACGAGTTCGGCGTCCTCGCCGCTCACGACCGCGGTGCGCAGCGGTGAGGTGAAGTAGGCGATGCCGCCGTACGTGCTCGACGCGAAATACAGCGCCTGCGAATCTCCCGACGTGCGGTACCGGAACGCGTAGGCGCCCGCCGCATCGGTGCGCACCGAATCGAGCGGTCCGGCCCGGTCGGTGCCGACACGATGCAGCACCACCCAGGCGCCGCCCAGCGGCCGCACCGCGGCCGCGCCACCGCGCACGACGCGCCCGCGCACGGCCCGCGCCTCCTGCGCGTCGGCCGCGAACGCGCCAACGGCGAGCACGAGGGCAAGCGCGCCGGCGCGCGTGACGGTCTTCCTCATTGGGGAGAACATGTCAGAGCGTGAACTTGCCGAAGTCTTCGGGACGCAGCTGCTCGAGGTGGCGCTGCAGCTTCTCGGCGGAGAACGTGTCATCGTCGCGGCCAGCCGGCTCGGGAGCCCCGTCTTCCAGCGCGCCGGCCAGCAGCGCCTCGGCTACGTAGATGGGCGCATCGAGGCGCAGGGCGATGGCGATGGAATCGCTGGGCCGCGCGTCGACGATGACGGGGGCGCCGCCGCGCTCGAGATGGAGCTCGGCGAAGAACGTGCCGTGGTGTACTCGCGTCACTTGCACGCGCCGCAGCGTCGCGCCGAGGCCCGTGATGATGGCATGACAAAGATCGTGCGTCATGGGGCGCTCGTGCTTCACGCCGTTGATCTGCATGGCAATGGACTCGGCCTCGGGACGGCCGATCCAGATGGGAAGCACCCGGTCACCGTCGCGCTCCTGGAGCAGGACGACGTAGGCATTCGATGCGCTGTCGAGTCCGAGCTTGGCGATGGTGACCGGTATCACGGTACCTCCCGGGGGGCGCGCCGGGCGCGCTCAGCGCGCGCGCACCGCGCGCCTGAGCTCCGCCACCTTGTTGGTGCGCTCCCACGTGAAGAGCGAGACCTTCTTGCCGAGACGCACCGTCTTTTCGGGCGTGCGGCCGAAGTGCCCGTAGGCGGCGGTCGGGCCGTAAATGGGCTTCTTGAGCTCGAGCGCCGTGATGATGCCCTTGGGCGTCAGGTCGAAGCAGGCAGTCACCGCGCGCATGATCGCCGCCTCGGGCACCGTGTGCGTGCCAAACGTGTCGACCATCACCGAGACCGGCTGGGCCACGCCGATGGCGTAGGCCAGCTGCACCTCGCACTTGGTCGCCAGCCTGGCGGCCACGATGTTCTTTGCCACCCAGCGCGCGGCGTACGTCGCCGAGCGATCGACCTTGGACGGGTCCTTGCCGGAAAACGCACCGCCGCCGTGACGGCCCATGCCGCCGTACGTATCGACGATGATCTTGCGCCCGGTGAGTCCGGCATCGCCCTGCGGGCCACCCACGACGAACCGGCCCGTGGGGTTGATGTGGATCTTCATCTTGCGGGCGCGCAGTTCAGGCGGAATGACGGCCTCGATGATGTCGCGGCGCACCGCCTCGTGGATCGCCTTGTTCTTCACCGAGTCGGCGTGCTGCGTGGAGATGACGACGGTGTCGACCTCGACGGGACGCCCGTCTTCGTACACCACGGAGACCTGCGACTTGCCGTCGGGACGCAGCCACGCAAACGTGCCGTCCTTGCGGCGGTCGGCGAGCGCGTGCGTGAGCTTGTGGGCGAGCACGATGGGCAGCGGCATCAGCTCTTCGGTCTCGTCGCAGGCGTAGCCGAACATCATCCCCTGGTCGCCGGCGCCGCCTGTGTCGACGCCCTGGCCGATGTCGCGGGACTGCTGGCCGAGCGCGTTGAGCACCGCGCACGAGTCGGCGTCGAAGCCGATGCCGGCCTCGGTATAGCCGATGTTCTTGATGGTCTCGCGCACGAGCCCGCGCAGGTCGACCCACGCGTCCGTGGTGACCTCGCCAAAGATGGTCGCCAGGCCGGTGGTGACCATGGTCTCGCACGCCACGCGCGAGTGCGGGTCCTGGGCGAGCAGCGCA
>CAYHCW010000215.1:0-5691 GCA_964355025.1 uncultured Gemmatimonas sp.
AGGCCACGCCGATCTCGGGGCCGGCGTGCAGGTAGATGCCGCCGTCGTCCTCGCGGGCGATCGTCGAACCAACCACGTTCACGAGCCCCAGCGTACGCGCACCGCGGCGCTTGGCCTCGCGCATCGCCGCCAGCGTGTCGGCGGTCTCGCCCGACTGCGAGATGACGATGCACAGCGTGGTGTCGGTGACAATCGGGTTGCGATAGCGGAACTCCGACGCGTACTCCACCTCCACCGGAATGCGGCAGAGCTCCTCGATGAGCAGCTCGCCGATGAGCGCTGAGTGCCACGACGTGCCGCAGGCCGTGATGATGATGTTGTCCACGGCCATCAGCTGTTCGTGCGTGAGGTGGAGGCCGCCCAGCTTGGACGTGCCGTCCTCGAGGATGAGACGGCCGCGCATGGTGTTCTCCACCGTCTGCGGCTGCTCGAAGATCTCCTTGAGCATGAAGTGCGCGTAGCCACCGCGCTCGATGGCGCCAATCTCCCAGTCGATCTTGCTCACGTGGCGCGCGAGCGGCATGGCGTTGACGTCGAGCACGCGGTAGCCGTCGCGTTCAATCACGGCCACGTCGCCGTCGTCGAGATAGACGACCTGCCGCGTGTGCGCGAGGATGGCCGAGGCGTCGGACGCGACGAAGTGCTCGTGCTCGCCGATGCCGAGCAGCAGCGGGCTGCCCTTGCGCGCCGCGACGATCTTGCCCGGGTCGCGGCTCGAGACGACGGCAATGCCGTACGTGCCCTCGATCTTGGCCAGCGCCATGATGACCGCTTCCTCGAGCGAGCCGTCGTACAGCTCCTGCACGAGGTGCGCCACCACCTCGGTGTCGGTGTCGCTGCGGAAGTCGTACCCCGCCTCCTGCAGCGCCGCCTTGAGCGTGTTGGCGTTCTCGATGATGCCATTGTGCACCACGGCCACCGTGCCGTCGGCGCTCAGGTGCGGGTGCGCGTTGCGCTCGGTTGGCGGCCCGTGGGTGGCCCACCGCGTGTGGCCGATGCCGACCGACCCTTGCACCGGCTCCTTGAGCAGCGCCGCCTCGAGCCGCGCGATCTTGCCGGCAGCCCGGCGCGTGACCACGCTCGTGCCGTCGTACACGGCCACGCCGGCCGAGTCGTAGCCGCGGTACTCCATGCGTTTCAGTCCTTCGAGCAGGTAGGGCGTCGCCGCCTTGCCGCCGATGTAGCCGATGATGCCGCACATGCCTGATGCTCTCCAGCCGGGGGGTCAGCGCGCGAGCTGCGCCAGGAGTTCTCGTCCGCGCTCCACCATCGCACGCGCCGCGTCGGCCGTGGGGGCCTCGGCGATCACGCGCACAATCGGCTCCGTGCCCGAGGGCCGCACGTGCACCCAGCGGTCGGGCCAGCCCAGCCGCAAGCCGTCCTTGGTGTCGGCGGCTGCGTCGGGAAAGGCGGCTTGCAACGCCCCGTACACGGCATCCAGAGGCACGGACGGACGGTCGAGCTTCTCCTTGATGATGGTGTAGCGGGGATACCGCGCCACAACAGTGGATAGCGACTCCCCGGCATCGACCAGCATCTGCAGGAGCAGGGCGACTCCCAGCGGCGCATCGCGGCCCAGGTGCAGCTCGGGCAGGATCACCCCGCCGTTTCCTTCGCCGCCAAAGACCGCACCGGCGGCACGCATCGCCGTCGCGACGTTGACCTCGCCCACCGGCGCGCGAATGACGGGCACATCGAACGCCGCCGCCTGGTCGTCCACGACGAGACTGGTGGAGAGGTTCGTCACCACCGAACCACGGCGGTGCCGCAGCACCACGCGCGAGGCCAGCGCGAGCGTGTAGTCCTCACCGATCGCCCGCCCGTGCTCATCCACCAGCGCGAGGCGATCGACGTCGGGGTCGGTGGCAAAGCCGATGTCGGCGCGGTGCGCCTTCACCAGGTCGCACAGCGGCCCGAGGTTTTCGGCGACCGGCTCGGGCGGACGCGGAAAGCGGCCGTCGGTTTCGAGCTCGATGGCGTTGACCTCGCATCCAAGCAGCTCGAGCAGGCGCGGTATGATGATGCCGCCGGCGCCCCGGCAGGCGTCGTAGGCCACGCGGAACTTGCGCGCGCGGATGGCCGCCACGTCGATCATCGGCAGGGCCAGCACGGCGTCGAGGTGGCGCGCCACGGCGTCGCCATCGAAGCGCGTCGCGCCGAGCTTGTTCCACGTCGCATACGGCACGTCGTCGATGAGGGCGCGCATGCCCTCGCCGTCGGCCGCACTGAGGAACAGGCCGTCGGCACCGATGAATTTGAGCGCGTTCCATTCCACGGGGTTGTGGCTGGCCGTGATGCAGAGGCCGCCCGCGGCGTGATGATGTTCCACCGACATCTGGAGCGTGGGCGTCGTGGTCATGCCCAGATCGATGACGTCGGCGCCCACCGACTCGAGCGCGGCGCGAGCCACCTGATGAAAGAGCGGCCCGGAGACGCGACTGTCGCGCCCGAGCACGACCGCGCTTCCCTTGCCCCGCGACAGCGCCCACGCGCCAAACGCCGCCGCGTATCGAGCAAATACCTCGGGAGAAAGGCCAAAGCCCACGCGTCCCCGGATTCCGGAGACGCTGATCATTAGTCGGGGATCAGTCATGCAGGAAAACTGGAGCCGAGCGAGGGTAGGTGGTAGGTGCTAGGTGGTAGGAGGTAGGTGCTAGGTGGTAGGTGCTAGATGCCAGGTGCTAGTTTGCACCCGTCACCCACGACCTACCACTCGCCGTTTGTCCAATCCCCTCTCGCTCTTGCCCTTCGCCATTGCCGCCGGCAAAGGACGCATCGACGACGTACCGGCGACCTCGCTCGTCGCGGCGGGGTTCACGCTGCTGCAGCGTTCCGTGCCACTGGTGCGCGCGCTGGCTGGCCGTCGCAGCGCCATCCTGTTGCCGTCATCGGGCGCGTACCTCACGGCGCTGGCCGCCAGCGACGGGCACGGCGCCGTGCTGCTGGATCCGCTCGCGACGGACGCGGAGATGGCCCGCCAGCTCGACGACGCCAACGTGGGTGCCGTCTTCACGTCGCGCGCGCGCGCGTCCCGGGTGCCCGCCCTGCACCGCCCCATCGTCCTGCTCGATGATGCCCCGCGCAGCGCGACAATCATCGCCGGTGGTTCGGAGACAGTCATCGACCTGGGGTCGCACTTTGGGCTCGACCTCGAGGACGAACTGGAAGCCGGCCGCGACGAGGAATGCGCCGTCGTGTACACGCCCGCGGTAGCCGGCACGCCGCTGGGCGTGGTGCTCACGCACCGCAACCTGCTGGCCAACGCGCGCGGCGCCGTGGACGCGCTGTCGCTGCATGACCGCGACCGCGTGCTCGCCGTGCTGCCGTTCGCGACCCTGCTCGGTTTCGCCGTCACGATGACCGCGCCCCTGCTCGCTGGCGCTCACGTCACGACGATGGGCCCGCTCGACCCGAGCGCCGCGCTCGACTTCATCGGACACGGCGGCGTCACGATCATGGCCGGCACTCCGGAGACGTACGCCGACCTGGTGCGCGAGCTCGAACGGCGGGGTTCTCCGCTCACCGCGCCAACCCTGCGCGTCTGCCTGTGCGCCGGCGCGCCGCTGTCCGTAGCGCTGCAGGAGCGCTGGTTCGCGCTGACGGCAACCGAACTGCGCGAGGGCTACGGCGTCACCGAGGCCGCCGCCCTCTGCCTCTTCAACCCACCGCACTTTCCCAATCGGCGCGGCACGCTGGGCATTCCGTTTCCCGGTGTGGAAGTCACGATTCGCGACGCCAGCACGGGAGCGGTGCTGCCGCAGGGCACGGAAGGCGAGATCAGCGTGCGCGGCGACAATGTCTTTCGCGGTTACCTGCACGCCGACGATGCCGGACTCACAGTGCGCGACGGCTGGCTGCACACCGGCGACCGCGGCCGCGAGCGCGCCGATCGGACGTTCGAGTGGCTGGGGTGCTACGCGCGAGCCAACGGCAGCGCCAACACCTCAGGGTGACGTCGTGCGGGCGTTCGGCCAGCCCTCGCCAAGATCACCGTCCATCGTGCGGTTCATCTTGTCCCAGTCCACCCCCTCGCGCTCGATGACCGCGAGGAAGGCGTCGATCACCGGCCCGTCCCACTGCGTGCCCCGATGCGTCCGCAGTTCCTTCACGGCGGTCTCGAGCGGGAGCCAGAAGCCGGGCCGATAGGGGCGGCGGCTGGTCATGGCGTCGAACGAATCGGCCACGGCGGCGATGCGTGCCTCGAGCGGAATGTGCTCACCCGCGAGTCGGTCTGGCCCCCCGCGACCGTCGATGCGCTCATGATGCCAGCGCACGATGTTGAGCGCCTTCGGCGTGTCGTTCAGCAGCGGCGCGAGGATCTTCCAGCCCACCATGGTGTGCGTCATGATGTGCTCGTACTCGTCGTCGGTGAGGCGCCCCGGCTTGTTCAGCACCGACTCGCGCACGCCGATCTTGCCGATGTCGTGCACGTGGCCGCCCAGCGCCACCTGCCAGCCATCGTCGTCCGACAGCGACATCTCGCGCGCAATGAGCGACGCGTAGTACGACACGCGCCCGGAGTGACCGCGGGTGTACCGGTCCTTGGCCTCGAGCGCGTCGGCCAGGGACTGGATGCTGGTGAAGAACAGCGACTCGAGCCGGCGCGACTGCTCGGTGACGCGGCGCTCAAGCGTGTCCTTGTACTCGCGCGCCTCCATCAGCAGCCGGCGCTTGTCCAAGGCCTGCCGCAGCCGATGCCGCACCTCCTGCAGGTGGAACGGCTTGGGCAGGTAGTCCATGGCGCCATCGGCCAGGCAGTTCACGGCGGTGTCCACGTCGTCAACCGCCGAGATCATCACCATGGCGATGTCGGGATAGCGCTGGCGCACGGCCTTCAGCAGCTGCACGCCATCCATGCCCGGCATCCGCAGGTCCGAGAGGATCAGCGAGATGGAATTCTCGGCCAGCACGTCGAGGGCCTCGAGGCCGGTGCCGGCCTCGTGACAGACGAAGCCGTCCTTCTCCAGCACACGCACCAGCGTCTGGCGCAGGCGCGGCTCGTCGTCGACCACCAGGCAGGTGGCCCGCTCCATCGAGCGGCGCGGGACGTCGATCACGCCGCCTCCACCCGGGCGCGAGCCTCTCGTTGGGACATCGCCGCGCGGTTATCTTGCAGCACATCCTCAACAGACCGGGAGCCGGCATGACGCGGGTGTTCGACGAAGATCTGGACGTGCGCTTCGGTACGCGCGCCATTCACGCGGGGCAGCGCCCCGACCCCACGACGGGCGCCATCATGCCCCCGATCTACCAGACGTCCACCTACGTTCAGGACGCGCTCGGCGTGAACAAGGGCTACGAGTACGCGCGGGGCAAGAACCCCACGCGCGAGGCCCTCGAACGCAACGTCGCCGCCCTCGAGGGCGGCCGCCACGGCTTCGCCTTTTCCAGCGGCATGGGGTGCCTGGACTCCCTGATGAAGCTCTTTAAATCGGGAGACCATATCGTATGCGGTGAAAACGTGTACGGAGGCACTTTTCGGCTGTTCGACCGGATTCTCAGTCATTTTGGCCTCTCGTTTACGTTCGTGGACACTCGTGACCCGCAGCGCATCGAGGATGCCATCACCGCGTCGACGGTTGCCCTGCTCGTCGAAACGCCGACCAACCCCCTGATGCGGATTACGGACCTCGCCGCCGCTGGCGACATCGCCAAGCGTCGCGGGATCCTGCTCATCGTCGACAACACCTT
>CAYHCW010000216.1:0-5684 GCA_964355025.1 uncultured Gemmatimonas sp.
TGTTGTCGGTGGCCGTGGTGCCGCCGGAGTAGAGCACCTGGTAGTTCTTGCCGCCCACGACGGACTGACCGTCGGTGCCCGAGCCTTCAATTTCCACCGCACCACTGCGGTTGATGATGCCATTGCCGACGAGGATCAAGCCGCCCCAGTCGCCTGCCTGGCGCTGGCCGGCGGCGCGCGACGACGTGAAGACGATGGGGGCGTCGGCCGTGCCGATGGCCTGGATCTTCGCACCACGGAGCACCATGAGCGACGACCCGAGCACGTTGAAGTCGCCCTTGATCGTCGTGCCGGCCTGGATGGTCAGCGTCGCGCCGTTGGCCACGTGGATGAAGCCCTTGAGCGTGTAGGCCGTGTCGGCGTAAAGCGTGCGGCTGGCGGTGATGTCGGCGGTGATGTCGGCCGCCGCGTTGCCGAATGCAAGCGTCGTGACGCTGATCTCGCTGGACGGCGAGCTCGTCTGGGAGCCACGCACCGTGAGGATGCGATACCGGTACAGCGTGGCGACCTTCAGACCGGCGTCGGTGTACGTCAGGCTGCCGACCGAGGCCGGCGCGGCGACGGTGCCGACCTGGGCAAACGTGCCGGCGGTTCCCTCGGCGCGCTCGATGCTGTACCCCGTGTCGCCGGACTTGCTGTTGAACGTGATCCGCACGACGGACGACGAGGTGGCGGAGCCGGACGCGCCGAGCACCACCGTGGGCAGGGGCTCAGTGGCGCTGTCGTTGTTGCACGCGGCAGTGAACAGGCCAAGGGCGGCAAGAGTCGTGGACACGAACCGACGAGAGACGTGCATCAAGGGAGAATCCTCTGGGAGATGTGCGGGGACGAGCCGCCTCGGCATCGAGGCGTCATGCAACCCACGAAAGAACGGGGGCCTTGCCGACGATTCGGTCAGCACGTCGTCACGGCTGCGTAACGACCGCCGCATTCCCCCGGAGAACGAACAAGGGGAGCCGAAGCTCCCCTCGTTCCTGCGTCGTGGCGTGCGGCCGTCGGCTGGCTACGGACGCCAGGCGAAACCCACCTGCACCGTACGGCCCACGCGGTACTCGTCGCGCGTCACCGTCCCTTGCGTCGTGCGATAGGCCGCGTCCGCCAGGTTCTTGGCGTCGAGACGCACGGAGATGCCGGCCGCCAGCGGCAGGCGGAGCGAGAGGTCCACGACGTTGCGGGCGCGTTCGGTGACGTCGGGGAGCGGCGCGTCGCCGGCCGCGTCGATGCGGTCGCCCACGCGATTGAAGAGCACCGTGGCGCTCGCGTTGCCCATCTTGCTGACCCAGGTGACGCCGGAGTTGAGCACGTAGGGCGCCTGTCCCACCATGGCGCGCGTAAGGTTGGTGGCGCTCGCCTGCGTGTTCGTGAAGAGCGAGATCTCGCTCTGCATGACCGTGAGGTTGGCGAAGACCGCGACTCCCTCGAGGATGCTCGCGAACGAGTCCAGCGACTTGCGCGCCTCGAGCTCGATGCCGTAGTTGGTGGCGCTCTCGGCGTTGGTGTAGAACACCGTGCGCGTGCCCGAGCCGGCCGCGCGATACACGCGCTCGATCGGCAGCTCGAACTGCTTGGCGAAGACCGCGGCGCTCAGCACTTCGCCGGTGTTCGGGTACCACTCCCAGCGGGCGTCGAGGTTGATGATGCGGGTGCGCTCGAGCTGCTCGTTGCCCTGCGTGTCATCGCCGTTCAGCACGTCGCGGCTCTTGATCGGCGAGAGCTCGCGGTACTCGGGGCGCGCCAGCGTGCGCGACGCCGACAGGCGCAACTGCTGGTTGTTTGGCAGGGTGGCATTGACGGCAATCGACGGAAGCACGTCGCTCCAGCGCTTCCGGATGGCCACCTGGTCGCCGAGGGTGCCCTGCGCATTCACGTCGAGGTTGTCGCGCTCGTAGCGCGCGCCAGCCACCACCCGCACCTTCTCGGTGACGGCCCAGTCAGTCATCAGGTAGCTCGCCAGCAGCCGATCCTCGGCGTCGTACGAGCCGCCCTGCGACAGCGGCGCGATGTCGAAGAGGCTGCCATTCGCGAAGCGGCCGTCGAAGATCTGCTCAGGCGGCAGTTCACGCACGCTGTTGCTCGCATTGTTGGCGCCGATGCCATACGCCGCGGACTTGGCTTCGCGCGAGGTCGAGCGGACGAGCACGCCCGTCTTGACGCGATGCTGACGACTGGCCTGCGCCCCGAACGTGAGCTGGTAGTTCGCTCGCGCTTCACGGTTGGACTCGTCGAGGTTGGAAAAAGTCCGTACCGAGCCGCCGTTGCCGGTGTTCAGCCAGCGGAACTTCTCGGCGCCGCCGGGCGTGTCGCGCTCGATGGCCTGCACGAACTCGGTGCGGTCAGGCTCGTCGCGTGAGACGCCGCTGAGCGTCCCGGCCCAGTCAATGGCGTGATGCTCGCCGACCTGGTGCTCGGCGCCGAGCTGTGTCGAGTACATGGAGCGCTCGACGTACTGCATGCGCTGGATGCGCGCCGCGATGCCCTCGTTCTCGAACGACCCGCGCTCGACGCGCGCGTTGTTCTCGGCCGTGCGGTTGTACATGCCGTTGAACATCAGGCGCGAGCCGGCGCCGATCATGGTGCTGATGTTGGTCAGGCCGCCCCACAGCACGTTCTGGCTGGCCGTCGAGCCGGTGAACCTGTCGATCTCCACCGTGGAGCCCTTCACCGGGCCGCGATCGGCCAGGGCGCGCACCTGATCGGCCTTCACGTCCGTCGAGCGGGAGAACGTGCCCGAGAAGAGGTAGCCAAGACGGTGGCCGAAGAGGATGGGATCATTGCCGCCGACGGAGAGCGCGCCGCTCATGTTGGGCGCTGCCGTTCCCGTCGTCGGGGTCCAGGCGTTGCGGAACTGGCTGACCAGCAGGTTCTTGTCGCCCTGGCTGAGGTTCAGCCCTTGCATATTGCCGACGTCCTTGAGCAGCGCGGGGAGTTGGCGATCGCTGTTCACCATGCCCCAGCTCTCGCCACCCGTCGTCTGGCCGACCAGCAAATCCTTGCCGGTGGCGGTCTGCGCATAGCCGCCGCCGAACGACGCCGAGTAGGAGCGCTCGGCAGGGAACTCACGCGTCTTGATGTCCACGAGGGCGCCGGAGAAATCGCCCGGCTGGTCGGGGGTAAAGGTCTTCGACGTCGTGATCGTCTGCAGCAGGCCGGCCGGAAAGAGGTCGAGCGGCACGACACGCTTCTCGGGCTCGGGGCTCGGCACGCGCGCGCCATTGAGCGAGCTGGTGGTGTAACGCTCGCCGAGGCCGCGCACGAACACGTACTTTCCGTCCTGCACCGAGACGCCGCTGACGCGCTGCACCGACTGCGCCGCGTTGCCGTCCGGGCTCTTCTGGATCTGCTCCGCCGTCACCGAGCTGACGACGCCAACGCTGATGCGCTGCTGGTCGAGCGCCTCGCTGACCGAGCCGCGCTCGGCGGTCGCCGAAACCGTCACGGCGCCGAGCATCATGGTGGCGGTCGCCAGGGAGATGTTCTGCTCGATCGTCTGCCCGGGGTTGAGGTACAGCCCGGTGATCGTCTTGGCGGCGAAGCCGATGCGCCGCGCAAAGATGGTGACCGTGCCGGCCGGCACGTTCGCGATGGTGAACCGGCCATTGATACCGGATGCCGTGCCGAGGGTCGTGCCGACCACCTGGACACCGACGTCGGTCAGGCCGAGTCCGGTCGCTGCGTCGATGATGCGTCCGACGACGCGTCCGGTGCGCGCTTGGGCTGAAAGGGAGCCCGCGGTCGCGGCGAGGGCGAAGAGGCAGGCGAAAAGTCGACGGGGAGGGCGCATTATTCGGAAGAGGTGCTCGGGAAAGTCGCAGGCGTGGCATGCGGCGTACGTCCGCCACATCTCACTAACATTCTCTTCGCTTTCCGACGCCCACTTAACAACTGTGCAACGAGTGTGTAACGACTGCGGGCCGCGTCTTGAGGGCGCGGGTCAAGCCTCCGGGGCCTGCTCCTCGGCGTGGTGCTTGATCTGCTTTCCTTCAGCCAGATAGACGGCATCCTCGCCGATGTTCGTCGCCAGGTCCGCCACCCGCTCGAGATTCCGGCTGACGAGGAGAAGCTCCAGCGCAGGGTTGATGGTGCGCGGGTCGGCCATCATATGGGTGAGGAGCACGCGAAAGAGCGAGTCATGCAGGGCATCCACGGCGTCGTCGCGGCGGCAGACGTCTCGCCCCAGGGCGCCGTCGGCACGCACGAAGGCGTCGAGTGCGTCGGCCAGCATCTCGCGGGCGCGGCGGGCCATCTCCTCGATGGACGGTTCAGGGGTGGCACCCCTGGGCAGTTCCGCCACGCGCAGGACGCTGTGGGCGATGTTGACGGCGTGGTCACCCACGCGCTCGAGGTCCGACGTCACCTTGATGGCGCCGATGAGAAAGCGCAGGTCGCGGGCCATGGGTTGCTGCAGCGCCAGCAGCTTCACCGCCAGCTCCTCGACCTCCAATTCCATCCGGTCGATCTCGCGGTCGGCGTCGATGACGGCGCGCGCCCGGCCGGTGTCCCGCGTGAGGAAGGCATCGACCGCGAGCTCCACGAGCTCCTCGGCGCTGGCGGACATTTCGAGCAGCCGCTCCTTGAGTTCCCCGAGCTGGTCGTGGAAATGCCGGAATCCGGTGGCCGGCTCCGTGGTCATCCGAATCTCCCGGTGATGAAGGCCTCGGTGCGTTCTTCCCGCGGCGCCGTGAACATCTGGTCGGTGGCGCCATGTTCCACGAGCCGGCCCTGGTAGAGGAAGGCGGTCCGGTCGGAGAGCCGTGCTGCCTGCTGAAGATGGTGCGTGACGATGATGATAGTAATGTCGCGCTTCAACTCCCAGAGCAACTCCTCGACACGCTGGGTGGCGATGGGGTCGAGCGCCGAGCAGGGTTCGTCGAGCAGCAGCACGTCGGGCTCGTTGGCGAGGGCGCGGGCGATGCACAGCCGTTGCTGCTGCCCTCCCGAGAGCGTCGCGGCGGGGTGCCGGAGGCGGTCCTTCACTTCATCCCAGAGGGCGGCGCGGCGCAGCGCGTGCTCGACCACGGAGCCCAGGGCATCCCCGTCGATGACGCGGTTGAGGCGCGGGCCGGCGGCCACGTTGTCGAAAATGGACGTCGGGAACGGGTTCCATCGCTGGAACACCATGCCGATGCGCTGGCGCAACTGCTCGGGCTCCACGGTCGGGGCAAAGATGCTCGCGCCGCCGAGCGTGATGTCACCCGCGTGGCGCACGCCGGGCGTGAGCGCGTGCAAGCGGTTGAAGCTGCGGAGCAGCGTGGTCTTGCCGCACCCCGAGGGTCCGATGAGGGCCGTGATCGCCCGCGGTGCGACGGAGAGCGACACGTCGTCGAGCGCCCTCACACGGCCGTACCAGAACGAGTAGCACTCGCTGGCCAACGCGCCCGTGGCGGGGGCGGTCACCCGAACCGTCCCGTGATGTACGCTTCCGTGCGCGGATCCTCGGGCGCGGTGAACAGGCGCGCGGTCGGCGCAATCTCGATGAGCTCGCCGTGCAGCATGAATGCCGTCCGGTCCGACACGCGCGCCGCCTGCTGCATGTTGTGCGTGACCACCACCACGGTGACGTCGCGGCGCAGCTCGTAGATGAGCTCCTCGATCTTCTGCACGCTCTGCGGGTCGAGGGAGGCCGTGGGCTCGTCGAGCAGCAGCACGCGCGGCCGCGTGGCAAGCGCCCGGGCGAGGCAGAGGCG
>CAYHCW010000217.1:0-5680 GCA_964355025.1 uncultured Gemmatimonas sp.
ACCTCACCCTCCCACCGGCTGAGCGCCGACGGGAGCTTGAGGCTGGGACTGAAGAAGCGATGGTTGACGGTGCGGAGTTCGACGCTTACGCGGGCAGTGCCCACAACGCCGTCAGCCGCTCCGAACCCGGTCATGGAGCGTATCATCTGGAACCAAGTAAGTTATGGCGCAGCAATGGGTTTGGCAACCTAGGTGCTAGATGCTAGATGCTAGATGCTAGGTGCTAGATGCTAGGTCAGTTCCAGAACTCCCACCGCAGCCCGTAGTACTGCAGCATCCGGGGCATCAGGTAGCCGGGCGCCGTGTCGTAGATCTTGCCCGCCAGGTTGTTGAACTGGATGAACACGGTACCGCTCGCAATGCGGAACTCCAGCCGGGCGGAGAGCACGTCCAGCGGTCCGGTGGACCGGCCCACATCCCCCGTCGCCGTCGGAAAGAACATCGGCGTGCGGTGGTCGTACAGTGCGGCCGCCAGCACGTGGAAGTTCCCACGCGGGAACTTGCGGAGCCAGTCGCTGTCGAGCGTCAGGCTGCCGTGGATTTCCATCTGCGGCCGGTAGGCCCCCTGGCCATCCCACCGTATGGCATCGACGTTGATGCTCACGTCCCGATACACCGTGCTCCGTACGCCGACGACCACCCCGCGCGTCTCGCCCGACAGGACGCGCACGAGCGCGCTGTCGAGCGCCACCGGCGCGGCGAGTTCGGCGAGACCGCGCGACACGCCACCGCCACTGAGCGAGAGCCCGCGAATGACGGTTGTCAGCTGCAATCGGGACGCTGAAAATGCGGGCCCTCCTGCGCCGACCTTCGACGGCGTGTACCGGCCAAAGGCGCCGTCGAGCGCGAGCCAGCGCCACGGCGCCACGCGGGCCATCAGGTCAATCCGTTGCGTCGAGTCGGCACCGCGTGTCTCGGCAAATGCCGTCAGCGAAACGAACGACCGGGTGTACCCCAGCCGCAGTGACGGCGACAGGTCGGTGCGTGCGTTGCCCGCGCGCAGGCGAGCGGTCACGCTGCCGGTGAGGCCCCAACGCGAGGCGCCGGCGGCCACCACGTACTGCGCCCGGGAACTCGCTGAGTCGACCGTGTCACGCACGGCGCTGCTTGACGAGCTCAGCCCGGGCGTCTCAGAGACCTTGCTGTGTTCGGCAACCAACTGGGTAGCGGCGATCAGCTGCATCCAGGGCGCCGCCTTGGCGTCCGGGTCACCCCACGCCACGCGAGCGTACGCCGACCCGAGCGTGCCCTTGAATGCGGGCACGGCGTCGGGCTGGCCTACTCCGCGGAGCTGGGTGTACCGAATGGTGGGGCCGCGGTCGAATCCGGCCCGATTCCAGGTGGCGTCGACACTCCACTTCTTGCGCGCCCAGCCAAGCCGCCCGAAGACCTGCAGGGACGACCCATCGCCGCCCGTGCGGAGCGACGCGGTGCTGTACTGCTGGGCGGCGAGCTGGATGGCGCCCCCGTTGCCGAGCCGGCGCCCGAAGTAGCCCCGGTAGAAGTTGGTGTTCTCGCTGCCCGAGGTGATGTCGGTGCGCGTCAGCGGCGTGGTACGCTCGACGCGCCACGAGCGCAGGTGCACGCGCAGCTCGCCTGCGGCACGCTCCGCGCTCACCTCCTCGAGCTGCCAGAGGGGGGTGGCCGCGAGGTCGAGCACGCCGCCGTTGCGCGGATCGATGGCGTCGATCTCCACCCCGTCGAAGAAGACCCGTACACGGCCGGCATCGCCGTTCCACGCGATGAACTGCGGCGCCGGGATCCAGTTGGCGCGAAACCCGGTGACGCCTGGAATGCGGGCCAGCAGGTCGGCGAGCGTCACGGCCCCGGCGCCGCGCAGCTCCTCGCCACGCCAGGTCCAGCGCCCGTCAGTGTTGACGGGAAGTTCGGCGTGGGCAAGCGGCGCCTTGATGGAATCGGCGGCGAGCAGTTTGCGACGCGCGGCGGCGGAATCGGCCTTCGTGCGGGGAACTGGCGTGGTATCGCGCGACGCCGTATCGCGCGGCAGCACGGAATCGAGCGGCGACCGTGGCACGCCCGCTGGCCGCGCGGTCGTGTCGCGAGGCGGCGGGGGTTGCTGGGCCGCGGCGACGCTGCCCCCCACAAACAAGAGGGCCGCCAGGAGGCGGCCCCGCGAGCGACGGCCTCCGATCAGCGGGCCCTCCCTCGCACAAACTCGACAAAGGTCCGCACCGGGGTGCCGGTGGGCCCCTTGGGAATCACCACGAGATCGGCCTCCGAGTACGCGGTGCCGGCGATGTCGAGATGCACCCAGGGCACGCCGGCGGGCACGAACTCGCGCAGGAAAAGGGCGGCGGTGATGGTGCCCGCGCCCCGGCCGCCGATGTTCTTGATGTCGGCGATGTCGCCCTTGATGAGCTCACGGTACTCGTCCCACATCGGCAGTGGCCACCCCGGCTCGCCTCCCCGCTTGGCGGCAGCCAGCACTTCGGTGATCAACTGCTCGTCATTGCCCATGACGCCGGTGGCGCTGTTGCCGAGGGCAACGACGCAGGCGCCGGTGAGCGTGGCGGCATCGATGATCACCGCCGGCTTGAATTTCGCACTGTACGCGAGCACGTCGGCGAGGACCAACCGCCCTTCGGCGTCGGTGTTGTGAATTTCGATCGTGGTGCCGTTCATTGCGCGCACGACATCGCCGGGGTTCATCGAGGTGCCGGACGGCATGTTGGTGGTGCTGCCAATGAGCCCGACGACATTGACGCGCAGCTTCATGCGCGCAATCGCCTCGAGCGCGCCCAACACGCCGGCCGCGCCCGACATGTCGTACTTCATCAGCTCCATCCCCTGCGCCGGCTTGATGGAGATGCCACCGGAATCGAAGCAGAGGCCCTTGCCCACCAGCGCGATGGGCGCCTCGCCGCGCCGGCCGCCCCGGTACTCGACCACGATGAGCTTGGGGTCCTGCGGCGTGCCCTGCGCCACCGCCAGGAACGAACCCATCTTGAGGCGGGCGATCTCCCGCCGACCGAAGACGCTGACGCGCAGGCGATGGCGCTTGCCAATGTCCCGCGCCGTGCGTGCGATGTGTTCGGGCGTGCAGACGTTGCCCGGCAGCTGCTGCAGGCGCCGCGCTACGCGCTGCCCTTCGCCCAGCGCCACGCCGGCCGCGAGCGACGCGCCGGAGCCGCGCGCGTCGGCGGCGATCACCACGGCCTCCACCAGCGGCTTTGGCCGATCCTTCGCCGGCGGCTGGGTCTTGTAATCCGTGAAATCCCACGAGCCGCGGCTCAGGCCGAACGCCGCCGCTTCCACGGTGTCGCCCGCGAGTTGCGGCGCCCAGAAGGCCATCTTCCGGACACCCATCGCATTGCCCTTGCGGCCGGCCAGCGTGGCAGCGCGCGTGACCGCCGCGTAGGTGTCGTCGATCTCGCCGAGCCCGACGAGCAACACGCGCGCCGGACCCCGAGCGCCGCCGACGAAGAGCAGCGACTCGTCGCGCCCTCCCTTGAAGTCCGCCTGCGCCACTGCGCGCGACAGCACACCCCCGTACGCCGCGTCGAGCGCGGCCAGCACGCGCGGGAAGACGCCACCGGAGTGCAGCGCGACCGCGAGCAACGGGGTGGACACGCGCGACGGGTCACCGCCGCGCATGGAAAGCGCCAACGTCATGCGATACCTCCCTCAATCCGGCAATGAGCGCATGGCCGAAACGCGTGCGCCACGAGCCGGGTCCGTTGAATCATCTGCGTGCGGGGCCTCAGGAATCTATCCAGCCGTTCGTCCGGAACCAATCGAGGCAGACCTCGAGTTCGCTGGCCACCAGGTCCAGCAGGACCGCCGTCTCGGCAAGGTCCCCGGTCTTGGCCGACCGTTCGGCGTTCGCACAGAGCTCCTCGAGGTGCCGCGCCCCCAGTTGCCCACAGCCGGAGCGCATCGTGTGAAAGGCGGTCGCCACCGCTCGACCGTCGCCCGCTGCAATGCCTACACGCGCGGTGTGCATCCGTTCCGGAGCCGACGCGACAAACAGCGCGACCACCTCACGCATGGTGGCGCGATCCAGCAGCTCGAGCAACGCGTCGAAATCGGACTGCTCAATGGGTGAGGCGGGCGTCATCGCTTCGTCATTGGTGTCGTGCGCGTCACTTCATCGGCGCCGCAGCGCGTGAACGCGGCAAATCGGTTGCGCATACCTTATCGTCCGCGCCAAGGGAGACGCTAGAGTGCCGATGCGCGTCACTCCCACTCGATGGTGCCCGGCGGCTTGGTGGTGATATCGAGCGCCAGTCCGCTCACGCCCGGCAGCGCGAGGAGTTGCTCGCACAGTTCGGCGCGCAGCAGCGCGGGCAGTTGCGCCGGTGTGGCCGTCATCGCGCGCTCCGAATGGATGGGGCGCACGATCACATACTCCCGACCAGCGCCGTCGACTTCCATGGGCACGAGCACCGTGGGGCATTGCCAGATGTCGGCGTAGAGTCCGTGGCGCCGCAGGCCGTCCATCACAAGGTGGTCGGCCTCGCGCAGCAGGGCGAGGCGATCGCGGGTGACCTCGGCGGCCAGCGGGCGCACGCGGGTTGGCACCTTCGGCGCGAGGTTCCAGATGCAGCGATTGATGCCAGCCACGCCCTTGAAGAGCTCGCTCGCCACCTCCAGCAGGGTCTCCCACGGTGCGTCCCCTGAGAGCAGCACGGGATGCTCGTACGACCGCAGGTCGGCCTTCACGCCCACCGACTTGATGGGCAGTGCCAGCGCCGCAATGCCGTAGCGGGCGGCGACCTTCGCGACCTCCGGCTCGATGCCGTCAAAGCCGTCGCGACGTTCGACGCCATCGGAGCAGAGCAGGCGGACACCGAGCCCCGGGCCCGGGAACGGATGCCGCCAGATGAGATCGTGCGGAATGCCGAGTTTCTCGCCGAGTTCACGCACCTCCACTTTGTACAGGTCGGCCAGCGGCTCCACGACACGCCCCTGCGCGATCAGCGCCTCGATGACGGGCACGCGTTTGTGGTGCGTTTTAATGGTATCGGAGCGCTTGCTGCCGCCAGTCTCGATGGGGTCGGGGGAGATGGTGCCCTGCCCCAGCAAGTGATGCGCGATGCCGAGCCGTCTGGCCTCGCGCTCGAACACCTCCACAAAGGTGTTGCCGATGATCTTGCGCTTGTGTTCGGGTTCCACGGCGCCAGCAAGCGCCGTGAGGAACGTCTCGGTGGCGTCAATGAAATGCAGGTTGCGGTCGAGGCCGAACTCGCGAAATGCCTCGAGCACGTCGCGGCTCTCGTCCTTGCGCATGAGGCCATTGTCCACGTGCAGCAGGTGCAGGCGCTCCGGGCCAATGGCCATGCCGAGCAGGCGGGCGGCGACCGTCGAATCGACGCCGCCCGACGCCAGAAGGAAGACGGACTGGTCGCCCACCTGCTGCCGCACCTGCTCCACGCGCTCCTCCACATACCGCTCCATCGTCCACGACGGCGCGCAGCCGCAGATGCCGAGCACGAAGTTCGCGATCATCTCGCTACCGTGTACGGTGTCGTCCACCTCAGGGTGGAACTGGAATCCGTAGCGGCGCAATGCTTGTGACTCGATGGCGGCGAAGCGATGCGCCTGCCCCGTGGTGCCGAGCGTGGTGTAGCCGATCTCGTCAAACCCGGGGCCCACGCTCGTCACCGAGTCGAAGTGGCTCATAAAGACGCGCTCGACCTTGGACAGGCCCGCAAACAAC
>CAYHCW010000218.1:0-3400 GCA_964355025.1 uncultured Gemmatimonas sp.
GACAACTACTACTGGATGACGCAGTTCGGCGACCCCGGCTTCAAGTACATGACGGCGATGAGCGAGGTGTGGGGGCGGATGGCGCTGCGCTTGGCAAACGCCGAGCACTATCCGCACGACTTCGGCATCTATGCGCAGCGGGTGGGTGGATTTGTTGACGCGCTCGACGCGCAGCCGGCGACGAAGGGGCACCTCGATTTCACGCGTGTGCGCACGGCGACGGCATCGTGGGCGAGTGCGGCTGCGTCGCTGGAGGGTGCGTTGCGTGCCACGCTGGCTGCAGCGCCGTCACCAGCGCGGGCTCAGGCGCTGACGGCGGCTAACGAAGCCATGCGTGCGGTGGAGCAGCAGTTCCTCAACACCGATGGCATTCCCGGGCGCCCGTGGTTCCGGCACGTGCTGTACGCGCCCAAGTACACGTATGCGGCAATGACGCTGCCGGGGGTGCAGGAAGCGGTGGATGCGGGGGACTGGGCGCGGGCGGCGGCGCAGTTGAATATTGTGGCGGCGCGCATTGAAGCGGTGGCTGCGGCGACGCGACTCGCGGCGGCCGCGGCCAACAGCACGGCCCGTCGCGCGAAGTCACCCGACGCGGGCGAATGATCATGACTTTCACATCTCTTGGGACCGAGGTAAGGATGCGTGGCATACGAGTGATGGCAGCGGCCGCCGTGCTGGTTGCTGCAACGGCAGCGGCGCAGGGCACGTCGACGGCGCCGATCACGAAGGGACGGGTCCCAGAAGCGGACTACCAGAAATGGGAATCGGTGACCGCCGGCGACCTCTCGCCCGATGGCAAGTGGGTGGCGTACGAGCTGCGCCGCGTGAACAACGCCAACGAACTGCGTTACCGCGAAGTCGGTGCGTCCACCGAACAGAGCGTGAAGATGGCGACCGCGCCGCAGTTCACGCGCGACAGCCGGTGGATGGTCTACACCATCACGCCCGACACGGGTGCGGCCAGCGCCGGCGGCGCGCCCGGCGGTGGTGGCCGCGGCGCCCCGGGCGCGGGCGCCAATGCCGCGACGGCCCGCAACAAGGTCGGCATCGTGGACCTGCGCGCCGGCACGACCGTCGCGTTCGAGGACATCCAGTCATTTGCGCTGTCCAGGAGCGGCGCACACGTGGCACTGCGACGGTATCGCGCGCCGGCGGCGGCGCCGGGGGCGGCGGGCACCGTCACGCCACGCGGCGCCGACCTGGTGGTGCGCGACCTCGCCCTCGGCACGCAGGTGACGTTCGGCAATATCGCCGACTTCGCGTGGAGCGATGAAGGCACGCTGCTCGCGATGACCGTGGATGTGGAGGGGCGCACGGGCAACGGCATCCAGGTGCTCGACGCCGCCACCGGCACGCTGCGGTCGCTCGATGCGGGCGACCACGCATATTCCGGCCTCACCTGGCGCGCCAAGAGCGCCGACCTGGCCGCGTACCGCAGTCGCACCGACACCGCGTTCGCCGACACCAGCCAGGTGGTGCTGGCGTGGAAGAACGCGGGCGCACCCACCGCGGCACGCGCGACGTATGATTTTTCGTCAGATGCGAAGTTCCCCGCCGGCCTGCGCGTCGCGTCGTACCGCACCCTGCAGTGGACCACCGATGGCGGCGCGCTGATCTTCGGCATCGCACCTCGCGAACCGAAACCCGCACGGCCCGCGGCCGGTGCGCCAAAACCGCCGACACCCGCCCGCGTGCAGGTGTGGCACTGG
Source organism: uncultured Gemmatimonas sp. (assembly GCA_964355025.1). Taxonomy (GTDB): domain Bacteria; phylum Gemmatimonadota; class Gemmatimonadetes; order Gemmatimonadales; family Gemmatimonadaceae; genus PNKL01. Next base: position 1,710 of record CAYHCW010000218.1, read on the forward strand.
AAGGACCTGCGCCAATTTCACCAGCAGGAAGTCAACGCCACGCAGGACCGGCAACGCACGCTGGCCGTCACGTGGCAGCTCGCGGCCAGCGGCATCACGCAGTTGCAGACCGATTACTACGAGACCCTGCAGTTCGCCGATCACCGCACGGCCGCACTCGCCAGCGACCAATCCCCGTACGCGAAGGAAGTGATGTCGGGGCGATCGTATCGCGACGTCGTTCGCGTCGATGCGCGCACCGGAAAGCGCGACGCGGTTACCAGCAGGACCGTCGGTTCGACGGCGATCAGCCCCAGCGGCCGGTACGTGCTGTATTCGCAGAAGGGTCAGTGGTGGAGCTACGACGCCACCACCGGCAAGCGCGTGAACCTCACCGAGAAAACCCGGGCCAGCTTCGTGGACCTCGAGGACGATCACCCGACACCGGAACGCGCGATGTACGGGCTGGCCGGATGGACACCGGCGGAGGATGCCGCGTTCGTGTACGACCGGTTCGACCTCTGGCGCCTGAAGATCGACGGGTCGGCCGCCGAGCGGCTCACGCGCGGTCGCGAAGACACGACCGTCTACCGCAACGTGTCGCTCGACCCGGACCGTGCGGGCGGCGGCGGATTCGGGGGCTTCGGCGGCGGCGGCGCAGTCACCATCGACCTGGCCAAGCCGGTGTTCCTCTCGACGACCGGCGACTGGAGCAAGAAGAGCGGCTACGCCAGCCTGGTGGCCGGAAAGGTCGAACGACTCGTCTGGCGCGACAAGGCGGTTTCTGCACTGCGAAAGGCGCGCAACGTCGAGAGCTACATCTACCTCGAGCAGAGCTACACGGACTCGCCCGACTACTTCGTGGCCACGTCCGACGCCCTCGGCGCGGCGCAGGCGGTGTCGCGCACCAACGCGTTCCAGGACGACTACTCGTGGGGCAAGCAGGTGCTGACGAGCTACCGCAGCGCGCACGGCGACAAGCTGCAGATGATGCTCACGTATCCGGCCAACTACCAGCCGGGCAAGAAGTACCCGATGCTCGTGTACTACTACGAAAAACTCTCGCAGGGCTTTCATCAGTACGTCGGACTCAGCGACCGTGCGGTGTATAGCCCACAGGTCTTCAGCCAGGAGGGTTACTTCGTCCTCCGCCCCGACGTGGTGTTCCAGAAGCGGAACCCCGGATGGTCCGGGCTCGACTGCGTGACGTCGGCCGTGAAGGCAGCGCTGGCGCAGGTGCAGGACATCGACGGCACGAAAGTCGGCGCGATGGGACACTCGTGGGGCGGCTACCAGTCGGCGTTCTACGCCGTGCATGCGCCCGGCACGTTTGCCGCGGCCATTGCCGGCGCACCACTCACCAACCTGATCTCGATGTACGGCTATACCTCGGGCAACTCCGGGCTCGCCGAGGCGCAGCACTTCGAGACGAGCCAGGAACGGATGGAGGTGCCGCTCTGGGACGATCGACAGGCGTACATCAGGAACTCCACGGTCTTCGATGTGAACGCGCTGAAGATCCCGCTGTTGCTCGAGGAGGGCGACGCGGACGGCAACGTGAATCCGTTCCAGAGCCAGGAGCTCTACAACTTCGGCCGCCGGCTCGGCAAGCAGGTGGTGTACCTCGTGTACGAGGGCGAAAACCACAACGTCGCGCGCGCCGAGAGCCAGCGGGACTATCACACGCGCCAGATCGAGTGGTTTGCGCACTA
>CAYHCW010000218.1:3500-5655 GCA_964355025.1 uncultured Gemmatimonas sp.
CCGCAAAGTGGTTTCGCCGCCTGACCTTCGGGCTCATCGCGCTCGCCGGGCTGTACGCACTGGCCTGCGCCTGGTTCCAGCTGCGCCATCCGCGGCCAGAACTCGGGCCAGCGTCAAAGACGGCATTCGTGCCCGCGTGGCCCAAGGGGTTCCTATGGGGCACCGCCACTGCCGCGCATCAGGTGGAAGGCGGCAACGTCTTCAACGACTGGGCGCGCTTCGAGCGGCAGCCGGGCAAGATCGCGCACGGTGACTCGAGCGGCGCCGCCGCGGGTCACTGGGAGATGGTGCCCGAAGACATCGCACTGATGAGGGCACTCGGCGCCAACGCGTATCGCTTCTCCATCGAGTGGAGCCGCCTCGAGCCGACGGAAGGCACGTGGGACGAAACGGCATGGCAGCACTATGCCGATGAGATTGCGCAGCTGAAGGCCGCCGGTCAGGAGCCGGTGGTGACGCTCCTGCACTTCACGTTCCCCGCGTGGCTCTCCGAACGTGGCGGCGCGACGGCGCCCGATTTTCCGCAGCGCTTCGGACGCTTCGCAGCGGAGGCAGCCAGGCGCCTGGGGCCGCAGGTGCGCTGGTGGTGCACGGTCAACGAGCCGCAGGTGCAGATGTACCAGGGCTACGTCATCGGCGTCTGGCCGCCGGGCGTGAAGGACAACGCGCTCGCGGTCAAGGCGTTTGAGGGGCTGCTGAAAGCGCACGGCGCGGCGGCGATTGCGCTGCGGAAGGGCGACCCCGACGCCTACATCGGCCTCGCGTCGAACATGGTGTACTTCGAGCCGGCCAATCCGTGGAACCTCCTCGAGCAGGTCGTCACCAGCGTGGTGTCGAACGGCTTCAACTGGTCGTTCTACGAGTCCATCAGCAAGGGGCGCCTGTTGTTCAGCATGCCGGGTTTCCCGACACTCGACGCGCCGGCGCCGGAACTCAAGGGCAGCATCGACTGGATGGGCATCAACTACTATCGCCGCAACCTCGTGCGCTTCGCGCCGGGCGCACCGGGCATGGTGGACATCTCCGCCGGCCCTGGCGTGCTGAGCGATGCGAAGGTCGAGATCTACCCCGAGGGGCTGCTCGCCCTGATGCGCGACGGGTGGAAGCGCTACCATCTGCCCATTGCAATCACGGAAACCGGCGTGGCCGACTCGTCGGGCATTCACCGGCCAATGTTCCTGCGTCAACACGCCTTCGCGGTCAAGCAGGCGATCGACGAGGGCATCGATGTACGCGGCGTCTTCCACTGGTCGCTGATGGACAACTTCGAGTGGGCCGAGGGGTACGGATGGCGTTTTGGCCTCTACCGGCTCGACCGCGCGACGCTCGCGCGCACGCCGGCGGCGGGGAGCGATGAGTTCAGGAGGTTGGCGCCGTGACCACCGCAGTGCTCGTCATCGACGTCCAGCAGGGGCTCTGCGAAGGCGAGCATGCCGCGTGGCAGTCGGCTGAGGTCATCGCCCGCATCAACACCGTCGCCGAGAAGGCACGAGCCGGCGGGGCGCTCGTGGTCTTCATCCAGCACGAGTCAGCGTCGGGGTACCTCGAATACGGCTCGCGCGAATGGCAGCTCGCGGACGGCCTTCACGCGACGCCCGTTGACGTGCGTATGCGAAAGACCACGCCCGATTCATTTCATCGCACAGCGCTGGGCGAGCTTCTGGCAAAGCACGCGGTAGCCGATCTCGTGATCTGCGGCATGCACACGGAGTTCTGCGTCGACACCACCACTCGCCGCGCGCTGGCCCTCGGCTATCCGGTCGTCCTCGTGGCGGACGCACACACGAGCGCCGGCAATGCGCACTTGTCGCCGGCGCAGGTCATCCAGCACCACAACGACACGCTGACAAACATCACAAGCTTTGGACCGCGCGTGCGCGCCATTGCGGCGGCCGACCTGCGCATCGGTGCGTAGCGCGCGTCAGCTCTTGATGCGCGCGTTCTTGGGGTCGTAGAGCGGGGCAAGCGACACGGTGGCAGCATACCGATGCGCGCCTACCTCCACTTCCCACGCGCCCGCGTCGATCCACGCCTGGTCCAGCGGCACTCCCGCTTCGACCATCGCCAACCCCACCGCGCCGCCAAGCGTGTGGCCGTACGACGCGGCCCGCACATACCCCACCGCCACGCCGTCGCGCCACACCACCTCGGCGTG
>CAYHCW010000219.1:0-5641 GCA_964355025.1 uncultured Gemmatimonas sp.
CGCGCATGAAGATCGAGATCGAGGTCACGGCCAAGCGGCAGAAGCGGGAGAAGGCCGTGGACGGATCCAAGTAACGCCGTCGGCGTCGCCTGGTCGTCAGCCCCGCACCACCAGGCTGCAACACGTCACCGCGCCCTCGGCTTTCGCCAGCTCCGAGGCGTCCACGGTGTGAAGCGCGTACCCGAGTGCGGACAGCCGCGCCTGCGTGCGCGGGTACGACGCGCCGTACACCAGCTGCTCGCCGATGCGGAGCACATTGGCGCCCATCGGCTCGGCGGGATCAACCTCCACCACGCGAAAGCGCGCCAAGACCGCCGGGTCCACCCACTCGGGGTTCAGCAGCACGGTGGCGTCGTCCACCGCCGTGACGGCAGTCTTGAGATGCAGGCAGCCGGTGATGTCAACACCGTGCACCTCGTAGCCATGCGGTGCGAGCGCGGTGCGCAACTGCGCGATGCCTTCGTCGTTCGTCCGGCCCGTGCGCCCAACGAAGACACTGCGTCCGACGGTGAGTACGTCGCCGCCGTCGAGCGTGCCGGGTGCCGTGATGTGCGCGACGGGGCGCAGCGCGCCAAGCGCCGCCTCCACGGCCGGCGTCTCGGCACGGCGCGACTCGGCGCCCGGGCGCGCAATCACCGCGAGTTCGTCGAAGACCACGGCGGTGTCCTCGATGAACACGGCATCGGGGTGTTCAGGGGCAGGCGCCACCCGGCGCACGTCACAGGCGAGTGATGCCAGCAATTGCTCATACGCGTGGTGCTGCGCGCGCGCCGTGGCGACGTCGATCGGCGTTCGCGCCAGGTGCGTGAGCTCGCAGTCAACGATGCTCGGGGAGACTTCGCGCGTGAACGCGATCCAGCGAGCGTGGGCATTGGACATGCCCGACATTAGCACTGGCGCGTTCGCAAAGCGAACGCCCCCTCGTATATTCTCGCCATGCCCCCCGATCGCCCCGAACGAGAGACGGTGCTCCACAGCTGGACCGTGCAATCGGCGTGGAATGCGCCGACGGTCATTGGCGGCGCGGGCGCGCGGTTCTTCACGGCCGACGGCCGGTCGATCCTCGATTTCAGCAGCCAGTCGGAATGCTGCAACCTGGGGCACCAGCACCCGGCCGTCGTACGCGCCATTCGCGACCAGGCCGAGCGGCTCTGCTACGTGGCCAACAAGTGGGGGGCCGAGCCGCGTGCGCGATTGGCCGAACTGCTCCTGGAGAAGAGCGGCTTCGAGGGCGGGCGCGTGTACTTCACGCTGGGTGGCGCCGACGCCAACGAGAACGCCGTGAAGTTCGCACGGCAGGCCATCGGCCGGCCGCGCGGGATCGTGATCAGCCGCGACCGGTCGTATCACGGCGCCAGTTATGCGGCGATGGCGTTTTCTGGCGACACGCGCACGCATGCCCAGGTGGACCCTGCGCATTTCGCCGTGGTGCACGCCCTGCCGCCGTACGCGTATCGCAGTCCGTTCGGGGCATCGTCCGACGACGAGTGTGGCCGGCGCGCGGCGGCGCATGTGGGCGACTTGATTGAGCAGATCGGCCGCGACGAGTGCGCGGCCGTGCTGATGGAGCCGAACGCCGGAACGAACGGCATCGTCGCTCCCGACAGCTACTGGCCGGCGTTGCGCGAGGCAACGACGGCGGCGGGGTTGTCTCTCATCGCCGACGAGGTGATGAGCGGCTTTGGGCGCTGCGGCGAGTGGTTTGCCTGGCAGCGCCACGGCGAGGCGGGGCGCCCCGACCTGATGACGCTGGCCAAGGGGCTCACCGGCGCGCACCTGCCGCTGGGCGCGGTAGTGATGTCGGCCGAGGTGGCGGCAAAGCTGGAGCACCAGATGCTGTACACCGGGCTCACGTATTGTGGGCATCCGCTGTCGTGCGCGGCGGGCGTGGCCGCCGTGGAGGCGTACGAGGCCGAGGGCTTGATTGAGCGCTCGCGACGCCTTGGGGGCGAGATGTTCAGCGCGCTGTGCGCGATGAAGGAGCGCCACACGGTGATTGGCGACGTGCGCGGCGGGCACGGGCTGTTTGCCGTGGTGGAGTTCGTGGAGGATCGCACGTCGCGCGCGCCACTGGCGCCGTGGCCTCAGGTGCCGGCGTTGCTCGCGAGCATTGTGCGCGAGGGACTCGAGGCCGACGTGTCGTTTGCGGTGCGAGGCAACCTGCTGCTCCTCGCGCCGCCGCTGGTGATTGGCGAGCAGGACCTGGCCGACGCGCTGGCGCTGCTCGACCGCTTGCTTGCCCGGCACGTGCCGCGGGTGCCATGACGATCCCAATGGTCGTCTCGCTGCACGACGCGATGGCGCGCCACGTGCGCAATGGCATGACTGTCGCGCTCGAGGGCTTCACGCACCTCATTCCATTTGCGGCGGGGCACGAGCTCATTCGCCAGGGCCGGCGCGACCTGACGCTGGTGCGCATGACGCCGGACCTGATCTACGACCAGATGATTGGCATGGGGTGCGCGTCGACGCTCGTGTTCTCGTGGGGCGGCAACCCCGGTGTCGGCTCGCTGCACCGCCTGCGCGATGCGGTGGAGCACCAGTGGCCCTGCCCGCTGGCCCTCGACGAGCACAGCCACGCCGGCATGGCCGCGCGCTACACGGCCGGCGCGAGCGGCCTGCCGTTCGGCATGCTGAAGGGGTACACCGGCACCGACCTGGCAACTGCCAATAAGTCGCACATTGCTACTATTACGTGCCCGTTCACCGGCGACGTGCTCACTGCGCTGCCGGCGCTCACGCCCGACGTCACGGTGCTGCACGCGCAGCAGGCCGACCGCGAGGGCAACGTATTGCTGCGCGGCATCGTGGGGGCGTGCCGCGAGGCCGCACAGGCGGCGCGTACGCTGGTGGTCACCGTGGAAGAAGTGGTGGACCAGCTGGACGCGCCGATGAATGCGTTCGTGATTCCCGCCTGGCAAGTATCTGCCATCGCCGTGGTGCCGGGCGGCGCGTACCCGTCGTACGCCCTCGGCTGCTATCCGCGCGACAACGCCTTCTACCTGGCGTGGGACGAGATCGCCCGCGACCGCGCGCGGTTCACGGCGTGGATGACGACGCACGTACTGGGCACGGCGACGCACGCGGAGTTCCTGCGGCTGGTGGGAGCGGTGGCGTGACGGCGCATGCTTTGGCGTACACGAGCGACGAGATGATGACCGTCGCGGCGGCGCGGCGGCTGACGAACGGCGCCGTCTGCTTTGTCGGCATCGGCCTGCCCAGCGCGGCGTGCAACCTCGCGCGCCTGACGCACGCGCCGGACCTGGTGCTCATCTATGAGTCGGGCACGGTGGGCACGCGCCCCACGGTGCTGCCGCTCTCCATTGGCGACGGCGAACTTGCCGAAACGGCGCGTTCGGTGATTCCACTGCCGGAGATCTTCACGCACTACCTGCAGCGCGGGCGCGTGGATGTCGGCTTCCTCGGCGGGGCGCAGATTGACCGCTTTGGCAACCTGAACAGCACGGTGATCGGCCCGTACGACGCGCCCACGGTGCGGCTGCCGGGTGCCGGCGGCGCGCCGGAGATCGCCATGCATGTGAAGAAGCTGTTGATCGTCATGAAGCAGTCGGCGCGCACGTTTGTGGAGTCGCTGGCGTTCCGCACCACGGCCGGCTTTCTCGACGGCGGCGATGCGCGGGCCCGGGCCGGTTTCTCTGGCGCCGGCCCGCTTGCCGTCATCACCGACCTCGGCGAGATGACGCCGGACCCCGACACGCACGAACTCGTGCTGAGTGCCGTCTTCGACGGCGTCACCGTGGACGACGTGCGCGCGGCCTGTGGATGGCCCCTGCGCGTGGCAGGCACCGTGGCGCACATTGCCCCACCAACCGGGGCGGAGTTGCAAACCCTCCGTGACCTGCAGCAGCGCACGCGCGAGGCGCACGCCCAGCATGTGCGAATCACACTTCCCGCCTGAACGTCCAGTCTCCGGCCCCCACGCTCATGACGACGCCCCGCATCCAGACCGAACTCCCCGGCCCCAAGGCGCGCGCACTGATTGCGCGCGACGCCGAGGTGGTGTCGCCGTCGTATCCGCGCGATTACCCGTTTGCCATGTCGCACGGGCGCGGCGCCGAGGTGTGGGACGTGGACGGCAATCGGTTTCTCGACTTTGCGGCCGGCATTGCGGTGTGCTCCACCGGGCATTCACATCCCGAGGTGGTGCAGGCCATCAAGGATGCGGCCGATGGCTTCTTGCACATCTCCAGCGACTACTGGCACGAGCGGCAGGTGCGGCTCGGCGAGCGCATTCGCGACCTCAAGCCGATGGGCGACGAGCCGGTGATGAGCTTCATGTGCCAGAGCGGCACCGAGGCCGTGGAGGGCGCACTCAAGCTCGCGCGCTACGTCACCGGACGCGGACGCTTCATCGGGTTCCTCGGGGGATTCCACGGGCGCACCATGGGGTCGCTGGCCTTCACGTCGAGCAAGTACACCCAGCAGGCGGGGTTCTTTCCCACGATGCCGGGTGTGACGCACGTGCCGTACCCCAACAACTTTCGCCCGCTGTTCGCCGGCGATGATCAGGGAAAGGCCGTGCTCGACTACATCGACAACGTGCTGTTCGCGCACAACGTGCCGGCAAAGGAAGTGGCGGGCATCCTCGTGGAGCCCATCCAGGGCGAAGGCGGCTACCTCGTGCCACCCGACGGATTTCTGCAGGGGCTGCGCGCGCTCTGCGACCGTCACGGCATCCTGCTCATCTTCGACGAGGTGCAATCGGGCATCGGGCGCACGGGCAAGATGTTCGCCGCGCACCACGTGGGCGTCGCGCCCGACATCATGACGCTGGCCAAGGGGCTTGGCAGCGGCATGCCCATTGGCCTCGTGGTCGCCAAGAAGCGCATCATGGAGCAATGGAAGCGCGGCGCACACGGCAACACCTACGGCGGAAACCCGGTGTGCTGTGCGGCGGCGCTGGCGACCATCGACGTGGTGGAGCGCGAGTACATGGCCAATGCCGCCACCGTCGGCGCCTACTTCATGACGAAGCTGCGTGAACTGCAGGCCGGGTATGCGTGCATCGGCGAGGTGCGCGGGCGCGGCCTGATGATCGGGATGGAGCTGGTGCTCAGCGACGGCGCGCCGGCGAAGAAGCTCTGCGACGACCTCGTGACGCGCGCGTACCATAACGGCCTGTTGCTGCTGTCGTGCGGGCAGAGCACGGTGCGCTTCATGCCGCCGCTGCTCATTACCACCGCCGAGGTGGACGACGCGATGGTGATGCTCGAGAAGAGCCTCGTCGAAGCGGCCGCCGCTTGAGCGCCCCCCGCCGCAAGTTCGGCTTCTGGCTGGCCACCGCGCTCGTCGTCGGCAACATCATTGGTTCGGCAATCTTCATGCTGCCGGCCGGGCTGGCGCCGTTCGGATGGAACGCGGTGTCGGCGTGGATCATCACCTTTGTCGGTGCGCTCTGCCTGGCGTGGGTCTTCGCCCAGCTGGCCCGCCACCTGCCGAAGGCGGGCGGGAGTTATGGGTTCATGCGACTTGGCGTCGGCGAAGGCGCGGCGTTTCTGGGGGCGTGGGGGTACCTCGTCTCGATCTGGGCGGCCAATGCGGGCATCACGATTGCCGGCATCAGCTACCTCACGCGTCTCGTGCCGGGATTGGCGGCCACACCGTTTGCGTCGCCGGTCGT
>CAYHCW010000220.1:0-5610 GCA_964355025.1 uncultured Gemmatimonas sp.
CGCCCTTCACGCCAAGCGCGCGACTCGTGTGGGCGCCGGTGGCGACGCACACGGCGCTGAACTCGGCGAGCAGGGTCTTCCACGCGGGGTCAATCCCCACGTGCGTGCCGCAGCGAATCGTGACGCCCTGCGCCGCGATGCGTTCGACGTCACGGTCGAGAATTGCGCGCGGCAGCCGGTACTCGGGAATGCCGAGGCGCAGCATGCCGCCGGCCTGCGCGGCCGCTTCGAACACCGTCACCGCATAGCCAAAGCGTGCGAGGTGGTACGCGCAGGCGAGACCGGCCGGGCCCGAGCCGACCACGGCGACGCATTCCGGGTACGGCACCGCCGGTGCGTGCTCCACGCCGACATGCGGCAGTGAGCCGATCATGCGCTCCACGGCGTGAATCGACACCGCACCGTCCATGAGCCGCCGGTTGCAGGCATTCTCGCACGGATGATGGCATACACGCCCGGTGACCGCGGGCATCGGGTTCTCCGCAAGCAGCAAGTCGCGCGCGTCGTCCACGCGGCCCTCGCGGAGGAGGTTCATGTAGCCTTCGATGTCGATGCCCACCGGGCACGCCTGGTTGCACGGCGCCACGCGATCGTGATACACGGGCCGCTGCGACTTCCACGACCCGGTGCGGGTCACGAGCGTCGACGTCTGGCTGACCGCCACCGGAGGAATGTGGCGCGTCGCGGTTTGCTCAATCACCGGGTTAGGCACGGGCCACCTCCCGGTCGCCCATGCGCCGCACGGCGAGCGCGGCTTCGGTGGCGGCGGCGATGTTCGCCTCGATGTGCATCGGCACCTCTTCGCGAATTGCGTCGCACACCGTGGCCAGGCGCACCAGCCCCGACTCCGCCGAAAACGCCCCGAGGATGGCGGTGTTGACGATGGGTTGCGTTGGCGAGCCCAGGCCGTGGCGAATGGCGATGCCGCTGGCGTCCACCGTGCTCACCTCGAAGCGGCTCGTCAGCTGCGGAAAATCCTCGGGGGCCAGCTCGGAGTTGATCAGGATGCTGCCTCCCGCCTTGAGGCCGGCTGTCACGTCGGACGCCCCCACCAGCGAGGGATCGAGGATGATGAGCTGGTCGGGTGCCGCGATTTCGCAGCGCAGGAGGATCGGCGAGTCGTCGATGCGCAGGAACGCGGTGACCGGCGCGCCGCGGCGTTCGACGCCGAACATCGGGAACGACTGCACTTGGCGTCCTTCGAGAAAGAGCGCAACGGCCAGCAGCTTGGATGCGATGACCGTGCCCTGGCCGCCGCGCCCGTGAAAACGCAACTCACGCATCACCGTCTCCCTGTCGCTTGGGCGGTTGTGGTTCGGATGTGGGGTGCGCCCGGCCGCATACGGTGCAGTCGCTGTCAGGATCCGGACACGGGACGCCGTCGCACTGGGCTTCACGGCAAGGAACGCCGGTTCCCGGCTCCGGGCGTTGAAGATTGGTGCGCGGCACGGTCGATGGGGCGCCGTTCATGATGACTTCCCCCGCTCTGGACGCGGCGGCCGTCTGGCCACCGACTTGCCCAACCTACAGGGCAGGCGTTCGCCTCGGCGTCAGGCTATTCCTGCGCCTCAGTCCGGAATTGCCGTAGGTGCCCTCGCGCGTGCGCGCGCGCGGGCGCACGCGCACACGCGACGCTAGGTCCGCATCCCTGGGATCGGCAGCGACGCGTACGCGTTCAGCTCCGGGCCGCTGCGCTCACCCTGCTCCAGCCTCCAAAGCCCGGCCCGCGCGATCATCGCCGCGTTATCGGTGGCGAGCTTGGGCGACGGCGCAAATACCACGCCGCCGTACGACGACACCGCGCGCTGCACGCCCTCCTGAAGCGCACGGTTGCACGCCACGCCGCCGCCCAGCACTACGCGCTTGCGGCCGCAGGCGCGCGCGGCGCGCGCTGTCTTCTCGCTCAGCGTGGCGATGACCGCGTCCTGAAAACCGCGCGCCAGGTGCGGCAGTTCGTCGGCGAGCGTGCCGCGCGACTCGGCGGCGCGCACCTCGCGCAGCACCGCCGTCTTGAGCCCCGAGAACGAGAGGTCGTAGTAATCGTCGTCACCCGGCTTCTGCCCACCGTGCAGCATCGGTGGTGCAAAACGGCGGCGCGCCGGGTCGCCCTCGCGCGCAAGTGTTTCGATGGGCCGGCCGCCGGGGTAGGGCAGGCCGAGCAGCTTGGCCACCTTGTCAAAGGCCTCGCCGGCCGCGTCATCGCGCGTGCTGCCGAGCAGCCGGTAGTCGCCCCACGCGGCGACGTCGAGCAGCAGCGTGTGCCCGCCGCTCACGAGCAGCGCGGTGAATGGCGGCACCGCGTCGGCGTGATCGAGCGACGTGGCAAAGAGGTGCCCTTCCATGTGATGCGCGCCGATCACCGGCACCTGCAGTGTGGCGCCCAGCGCCTTGGCGTACGCCACACCAACCAGCAATGCACCAACCAGCCCGGGCGCGTGGGTCACGCTGATGGCGTCGATGCCCGCCCCCGACGGCGGCAGCCCGGCATCAGCGAGCGCTTGCCGCGTGACCGGCACGATGGCGGTGAGATGCGCGCGCGACGCGATCTCGGGCACCACGCCGCCGAAGATGCGATGCACGTCCTGCGACAGGATCACCAGCGACTCGACCCGCACCACGTCACCGGTGCCGCTGACCACCGCCGCCGACGTCTCGTCGCAGGAACTCTCGATGCCAAGGACGCGCATGGCTACGGCGTGCGCGACGTCATGTCAGGGGGCGTCCTCGGCGAGGAGCCCGCGAATGAGCCGCACGTTCCCCTCGGAGTTCCACTCGGCGGCGCCGATCACGCGCTTGCGGATGACGCCGTCCTTGCCGATCAGGAAGGTCTCCGGGACGCCGCTCGTCTGGTACGCGCGCTCAATGGTGCCGCTCCCTTCGTGCAGGACTTCAAACGTCAGCTTGTGCTCAGCCACGAAGGCGCGAATGGCATCGTCCATGTCGGGTTCGTCCACGCTGAGGGCGATGATGCGCAGGCCGCTGGGGCCCAGCGCTTCGTGCAGCGCCTGGATGCCCGGCATCTCCTGCTTGCACGGGCCGCACCACGTGGCCCACAGGTTGAGCAGCACCACCTGGCCGCGATAGTCGGAGATGTTCTTCAGCGTCTTCGAGCCCGGCACCATCGTGGTGGCGTGGAATTCAGGCGCCGCGGAGCCCGGCGCCACGTGAAACAGGTCGTCGCCGAAGGTCCGCGTGGCGGCGACCAGCGCGACGCCAAGCGCGGCCACCACGCCGCCGACGATGAGCCACTGCTTGCGCGCGCTCATGCTGCCTCCGAGCAGCGCGCACGCAGCATGGCGATTTCGGCCTGCGGGTCCTTGGCGCTGAAGATCGCGTTTCCGGCCACGAAGGTGTCGGCGCCGGCTCGCCAGCACGCCGCAATCGTGTCGCGCGAAATGCCGCCGTCCACCTCGAGCAGCGCGCGGCTGCCCGCAGTGTCGAGCATCGTGCGGGCGCGAGCGATCTTTTCGAGCGACCCGGGAATGAATGCCTGACCGCCAAAGCCCGGGTTGACGGTCATGATCAGCAGCAGGTCGATGTCTGCGGCGATCTCGCGCACGCCGTCGAGCGGCGTGGCCGGGTTCATGGTGACACCTGCCTGGCAGCCCAGTTCCCTGATGCGCGCCACCTGTCGGTGCAGGTGCGGAGCAGTCTCGGTGTGGATGGTCAGCACCGACGCGCCCGACTTGGCGAAGCTCTCGAAGTATTTCTCCGGCTCCACCACCATGAGATGCACGTCGAGCGGCAACGTGGTGAGGCGCCGGCACGTCTCGATGACCTTGGCGCCAAACGTCAGGTTCGGCACGAAGCAGCCGTCCATGACGTCCACGTGCAGCCAGTCGGCGCCGCCGGCCTCGATCATCGCCAACTGGTCGGCGAGCCGGCCGAAGTCGACGCTCAGCAGGGATGGTGCGATGCGCACGGTGCGTACGTTCATGTGGGACTCCGAAGTCGCGCGGCAAAGGCGCCATCGGCACCGTGCGCATGCGGAAGTACTCTCAGGTATCCGTGATCCAGGGACTCGGCCGGTACCGCGCCCGCGGGGGGCGGCTCGAGCGTCCACCCCGGATGCGTAGCGAGGAAGTTATCAACCTGCACCTCGTTTTCCTCGGGCTCCAGCGAGCAGGTGGAATATATGAGCAGGCCGCCGGGCTTCACTACGCGGGCCGCCGAGCGCAGGATGTCGCGCTGGCTCATGGCGGTCACGGCGAGGTCGCTCAGTCGCAGGCGCCAGCGGGCGTCGGGGTGCCGCCGAAAGGTGCCCGTGCCGGTGCAAGGCGCGTCAACGAGCACCACGTCCACCGGCGCGATGGCCGGCTCGCGCGCATCAAAGGCCACCGGTGCGACGTTGGTGAGGGTGAGCCGAGCCCTGGTGGCACTCAGGCGTTCGAGGCGCCGCGGCGAGAGGTCGGCGCTGATGACGAACGCCGCGCGCCGCGCCAGCTCGATGCTCTTGCCTCCGGGCGCGCTGCACAGGTCGGCCACCGTGCAGCCGACGGGGATGGCGGCGTACTCGGTGACCAGTGTCGCCGCCGGGTCCTGCACGAAGCAGTGGCCCTGCGTGAACGCGTCCAGGTCAAAGAGATACACCGGCCCCCCGATGCGAATGGAGTCGCGCGCGAGCGGAGCGTCTTCCACGCGCACGCCGGCCGACTCCAACATCGCCTCGAGTTGTTCGCGCACCACGCCCCAGGGGCGCAGGATCACCGGGGCTTCGGTGTTGTTGGCCTCGAGCAAGGCCCGGGTCTCGGCGGTTCCCCAGCGGGTGACCCAGCGGGCCACCAGCCAGCGAGGATGCGAGAACTCGGTGGCCAGCGCGTCGATGGGATCGGCCGGGAGGTCGGCACCAAGCGACGACCGCTCGCGGTCGAGTCGGCGCAGCACCGCGTTGACGAGCTTGCTGGCTCCCAGGCCGTGGCGCTGCTTGGCCAGCTCGACCGTCTGGGCGATGGCGGCGTAGGCCGGTACGCTCCCCATCGCGAGCAGCTGCTGGGCGCCCAGCCGCATCAGGTCGGTGAGGTCGCCGTCAATCCGGGCGATGCCGCCGGTCACGCGGGTTGCCAGCGCATGGTCGATCCAGCCGCGCCGCCGGAGCATGCCGTACACCAGCTCCTGGGTCCAGCGGCGGTCACGACCGTCCAATTTCGCGGCGTGGCGCTCAAAGGCGGCATCCAGCAGGATGCCGGTGCGCAGGTCGGCGCAGATGTCGGCGGCGGCCCGGCGGGCATCGGTCACCGGCGTGCCGGTGGCAGCCGGACTGTGGCTTTGGTGGCTCAAGGGGGTACGGGGCAGGGTGCGGGGTTATCTTATTCTTATATATAGCAGGGGCGCCGAGAGGACGCCCCGGGACCCGGCTCAAGGCCCGTTGAGTTACCTCGGGACTCCCCGGCCCGTCTACTTACGAACAGCAAACTGGTGCCGCAGGCGGTGCCGGTTTGCCGTATGTCCATCGGGATACGATATTCGTCTTCACCGTTCTCCCCAGCACGGAGTGCGAATGCACGGCCGAAAGCTTGTCACCTCTGGAACCGTCGCGGCGCTCGCGATCCTAGCCATCGTTGGCGGCTGCCGCGAAGCGACCACCGGTCCCACATCGGTGAAGCCGCAGGA
>CAYHCW010000221.1:0-5607 GCA_964355025.1 uncultured Gemmatimonas sp.
CCAGCCACGGAATGACCTCCACGAGCGGAAGCACCGGCGCCGGGTTGAAGAAGTGAATGCCCAGGACGCGTTCGGGCGACGGACAGCCCGCGGCGATCGCGGTAATGGCGAGCGACGATGTATTCGACGCGAGCACGGTGGTGGGCGACACCACGCCGGCCACGCGTGCGAACAGTGCCTGCTTGGCCGCGAGATCCTCGACGATGGCCTCGATGATCAGGCCGCAATCGGCCAGCACCCTCACCTTGTCGCCCAGCGCCACGTCGATGACGACGATGCGCGAGATGATGGCCTCGCACACGCCGGCGTCGAGTTTTCCCCGCGCCACCAGCGCCGTCAGCGTGCCGGCCATGGCCTGGCCGGCACGGGCCGCCGCGCCCGGCATGGCATCCGCCAGCACCACCTCGTGCCCGGCGGCGGCGGCCACCTGCGCGATGCCACTTCCCATCGCGCCCGCCCCCACCACGCCCACACGCGTCTTGCTCGTAAGCATCGGTCTCACTGTCCGGTGAAGACGGGTTTGCGCTTCTCGAGAAACGCCTGCACGCCCTCGGCGTAGTCGGCGCTCTGGCCGGCCTCGCGCTGGAGGTCCTCCTCGAGGCTGAGCTGCTCGTCGAGGTCCACGCCCATCGACTGGTTGAACGCGCGCTTGATCATGCCCAGCGCGCGCGTGGGCTGCGTGGCGAGGTGCTTCGCCGTCCTCGTGGCGGCGTCGAGCAGCTCGTCGGGCGCGACGACCTGGTAGACGAGTCCCCACTCCTTTGCCTGCTCGGCCGTCATCTTCTCGGCCAGCATGGTCATGATGTTCGCGCGGTGCAGGCCGACGAGGCGGGGCAGCAGGAACGTGCCGCCGCTGTCGGGAATCACGCCGATCCTGGCGAACGACTGCACGAACGTGGCGTTGCTCGACGCAAAGAGGATGTCGCAGGCAAAGGCGAGATTCGCGCCCGCGCCGGCGGCGACACCATTCACCGCGCAGATCACCGGCTTCTCCAGATGCCGAATGGCGCTGACCACCGGGTTCCACGTCTCGCGCACGAAGTCGCCGAGGTCGGGCATCTCGCCGTCCTTCGGAAGCGCCTCGGCGAGGTCCTGGCCAGCACAAAAGCCGCGTCCAGCGCCGGTGAGCACCACGGCGCGCACGGCATCGTCTGCGGCGATCTCGCGCAGGGCGTCGTGCAGCGTCCGCCCGAGTTCGCGGGTGAAGCTGTTCAGCACGTCGGGACGGTTGAGCGTCAGGGTGCGGACGCCGGCGTCGTCGGCAATCAGGAGCAGCGACACGGGGGGATATTTGGCAGAGGAAAGGAACCTGTAAGCTGTACGCTGTCTGCCGTACGCTGACGGCGCTGTTGCGGACAGCGTATAACGTACAGCGTAAAGCGTAAAGCTTCTATTGCAGGTTCAGGAAGATAATGGCTGGCGTGCCGCACCCGCCCTACATTTCACCCCGTATGCCGCCCAGGATCTCCTCCAGGATCGACCAGCGCTTCCCGTGGCGTCGGATCGCCCGCACCGCGATGGTCTCGCGGGCGCTCGACGACCTCGAGGAGGAGCTGAACCGCAACAAGACCACGGTCCCGCGGGAGCACCTGGTGCTCTACCAGTTCTCGGCGCGCGGGCATGAGGTGGCGCAGGTGATCCTCGGGTCGCTGCTGACCGGCCGGCGGGACGCGGCGAGCGCCTACTACCGCTCGCGACCGCTCCTCCTGTCGCTGGGACTCAGCGTCGAGGACGGCCACGGCAGTCCGCTGGGCCGCTCGGGCGGATTCTCCGATGGCCGCGACATCGGCGTCGTCTGCAACCTGCCGCGGCCTGAGGGCGGATGCGCCGTCCTGCCGATGTCGGGCGATGTCGGGTCGCAGTATACGCCGGCCGCCGGGTGGGCCCAGTCCGTCGTCTATCACCGGGATGTGCTCAACGACGCCGACTGGGCGGGTTCAATCGGCGTGGTGCTTGGCGGCGATGCGTCGGTGGCGACCAACGGCTTCTGGTCGGCCCTCACCATCGCCACCACGCTCAAGCTGCCGCTCTTGTTCTACGTCGAGGACAACGACCTCGGCATTTCGGTGCGCGGCGACATGCAGACGCCGGGCGCCAACATCGCGGGCAACCTGGCCTCGTTCAGCAACCTGCTGGTGCGAGACGGCGACGGCACCAACCCGCACCAGGCGGCACAGTTGCTGGCGGAGTGCGTTGACCACGTGCGCGGCGGCAGCGGCCCGGCGCTCGTTCGTCTTGCGGTTCCCCGCCTGAACAGCCACTCCGGCCCCGACAACCAGAAGGGATACCGCTCGGACGATGAGATTGCGGCAGAGTGGCGCCGTGATCCGCTGCCGAAGCTGAAGGCGTACCTCGTGCCGGCGATGCTGACGGACGACGATTGGCGCGCCCTCGAGCTGGAGGCGCTGGCCGAAGTGCAGGCCGGCGTCGATGGGGCGCGTGCCCGGGCAATGCCCGTGGCCGGCGACGTTGGGCGTTTCGTGTACGGCGAGCCCGCGGTGCCGGCCGCGATGGGCGGGCTTTCCCCAGCGCAACTGACGGCGCTCGGCGGCACCGACGTCCCGTCGGAGGACGGCCCGGTGCTGCGCTTCGCCGAGGCGGTGCGTCGCACGCTGGACGTCGAGCTCGCCGTGAACCCGCGCGTGGTCGTCTTTGGCGAGGATGTGGGGCGCAAGGGCGGCGTGCACCTCGTCACCGAGGGGCTGCAGAAGAAGCACGGCATCGCACGCGTGTTCGACACGTCACTCTCCGAAGAGGGGATCGTCGGGCGCGCGGTGGGCATGGCGATTGCCGGGTTGATGCCCGTCGCCGAGATCCAGTTTCGCAAGTACGCCGACCCGGCCACCGAGCAGTTGAACAACACCGGCACCATGCGGTGGCGCACCAAGAACCGCTTTGCCGCGCCAATGGTGGTGCGCATGCCCGGCGGGTTCGGCAAGGACGTCGGCGATCCCTGGCACTCGCTGAGCGACGAGGTGCGCTTTGCGCACGCGTATGGCTGGCACGTGGCCATGCCGTCCAATGCCGCCGACGCCGTGGGGCTGCTGCGCGCGGCAATGCGCGGCGTTGATCCCGTGATCTTCTTCGAACACCGTTCGCTGCTGATGACCAGCGACGGCAGCGCGCGGTATCCGGGCGACGATTACGTGCTGCCCTTTGGCCGCGCCGCGGTGCTGAGCGCGGGCAGTGACCTCACGCTGGTGACGTGGGGCGCGATGGTGCATCGGTGCGTCGAAGCGGCCGCGCGCTTTGGCGAGCGCGTGGAGCTCATCGACCTGCGCACCATCGCGCCGTGGGACAAGGCCGCGGTGCTCGCGTCAGTGCAAAAGACCGGGCGCTGCCTCGTGGTGCACGAGGACAACGTGACGGCCGGCTTTGGCGCCGAGATCGCCGCGACCTTGGCGAGCGATTGCTTCTGGCATCTTGACGCGCCGGTGGCGCGGTTGGCCCCGGCCGACATTCCGGTGGCGTATCACACCGACCTGCTGAATGCGATCGTGCCGACGGTGGAGCGGATTGGGGCGCGGATCGAGGCGGTGCTGGCGGTGTAACTCGGGAGAGTACGACAGAGTACGACAGTGAGCTCCAGAGGACGAGGAGGTACGGAAAACTCCCATCCACGCTGCGGAAATGCCCGATGGCTCCGGGATGGTCGCCGGCCAGATTTCGGCCATGACGCCGTTGCCGATCCTCACCACGAGCACTGACACCACGCGACCGGTCGGGCGCATTCACGCCCTGCGTGCCTGGCTCTCTGGCCGCACCGGCCGAAAGGCTGACAGGACCTACCGCATTCGCCTGCTCGTGCAGGGCGCGTTCGCGTTCACGTGCATCCTGCTGGGCGTCCAGTTTGCGCGGTGGGTCGCCGCCGCCCGTGGGGGGGTCGTGCCGCTGCCCGAGCGCCCCGCCGGAGTGGAGGCTTTTCTGCCCATCAGCGGGCTGATGGGGTTCCTCGACTGGGTGTACCAGGGAACTCTGAACGTCATCCACCCGGCGGCCACGGTCCTGGTGCTGGTGGCCCTCGCCCTCGCCGTGCTGCTTCGCAAGTCGTTTTGCTCGTGGGTCTGCCCGGTGGGCTTCCTGTCCGAGCTGTTGGCCCGCTTCGGCCGCTGGGCGTTCGGGCGGAACTTCAGGCCGTGGCGCTGGCTGGACATCCCGCTTCGCAGCCTGAAGTACATCGTCCTCGGCTTCTTCCTGCTGTCCATCCTCGCGATGAGTCCCACGGCGCTCGCCGAGTTCCTCACGTCGCCGTACAACCGCGTGGCCGACGTGAAGATGGGACTCTTCTTCGCCGACATCGGGACAACCGGGGTCGTCGTCCTGGGGTCGCTCGCCGTGGGTTCGGTGTTCATCAACGGGTTCTGGTGCCGGTACTCCTGCCCCTACGGCGCCCTGCTGGGGCTCTTCTCGTGGGCCTCGCCCACCGGGATCAGCCGGAACGCCGAGACCTGCGTGTCGTGCGGGCTTTGCGACAAGGCATGCATGGCGCGCCTTCCGGTCTCTTCAAAGAGCGCGATCCTGAGTGTGGAGTGCACGGGCTGCCTGAACTGCGTGGCCGTGTGCCCCGTGAAGGACGCGCTGGCCGTCAAAGTGGGGCGCCGTCCGGTGGCGCCCGTGGCGTTCGCCGCGGGGGTGGTGGGTCTGTTGCTGGTGGGGTACGCCGGTGCGCGTATCGCGGGTCGCTGGGACAACGCGATCACCGACGCTGAGTACGTGCAGCGCATCCAGGACATCCAGTCGAGCGAGTACGGCCACGCCGGCAGGTGAAGTCCCTGCCGGTCCGCGATGGTCGTACTCGTTTCACGCGCCGCCCAGGCGCCCCGGCTCGTCCGGTGCGCGGACTACTGCTTGAGAATCTGGCCGCGAATCTCGCCGCCCCCATTCTGGGTCGTGTGAATGTTCGCGTAGGTCAGACCCGCGAAGAGCAGCTTCTTGAGCGAATCGCCGTTGACGGTGGCCGTGATCTGCGTCGCGGCCGTCAGAGTGGCGACGCCGTGGGCGGTGCCGGCCTGCGCGCCGAAGCTGAACTGGGCGCCGGGCCACGTATTGAAATTGAGGGTCGCGCCCGCTGTCGCGGCGGCGGTCGCCGGTCCGTGGATATGCCCGTTGCTCACGTTTGACGTGAGGCCGCTGAAGACGATGTCGTACATGAAGAGGTTGGTCGCCGTATCCAGCGTCGCGGTGAACGTGCCGGTACCGGTGGTCGTGTTGGCCGGCACCTCACTGGCGCCGTTCAGCGTCGCTCGGAACGTGACGATCTTCGAGACGGGCGCGGTGGTCTCCTTGTCACTCTGGCAGGCGACGGCGACCACGACAGCAGCGGACAGGGCGAGCGTGAGAGTGCGATGCAGCATGCGCGTATCCTCGGGGGGTAGGATGGGATGCTTGACGATCCGCAGTGGGAACGATCAATGCTTCACATGTAAAGTACTCGCCCGACCCTCCGCGCGCCACAACGGGATCGGCCCGGTGCCCGGATTCCGATCCAAACCGGTCGCCCGCGAGTTCACTCCGCCCGCGACCTCTGTCGTACTCTGTCGTACTCTGTCGTTCTCTGTAGTACTCTGTCGTTCTCTGCCGAAGGCTATATCGCCTTGAACGCCTCAA